>JAAYSB010000398.1 GCA_012518475.1 Intrasporangiaceae bacterium
AGCTTCCGCCGGCAGACCGCGGGTGGCGGCATTCCCTGGGACGTCGCGGTGGAGATGGAGCGCCCGTCGCAGATGTGGTCGCTTCGCCGCCGGGGCTGAGCCCAGGCGTTCCGGCCCTCGGGAGCTCAGTATCCGATCAGGAGCACGCCCGCGAACGGCAGTTGGAGTCGGTTCGACGCGTAGATCGCCTCGAGCTGACTCCTCGTCTTCTGGAATGCCCGCACAGTCTGCGTTGACCGGTATCGATGGGCATGAGGAGGGCCAGGTAGTCCGCATCGAGGATGAGCGAGGTCCGCACGATGTCGCGATAGTCCGCGTTGTTGGCCGCGCCGCGGCCCGCCTCGACCTCCACAGCGATCCCTAGCTGATCGTGGAAGGCATCGATCTCATAGGAGACCTCAGTCCGGCCATTGTCGCCGAACAGGACGGGACGAAAGTTCTTGTCGGCCCTGCGCTTGCTGCTCTCGACCGCATACCCGAGGTCGATCAACCCGGGAGCTATTGCCTGCAGCACCTGGTCACTACTCAGGCCGGTGGGCACGGTCTCCGTCGAGATCACTGCTTCGACTCCGGCCACCACCCCCACCAGATCCGTGACCCAGGGCGGCGCGTGCTCGTTGCGGGGGAAGTAGCTCCACAGCGGATACATGCTGTGAGCTTCGCAGAGGTTCAGCCGAGAAGCTATCGGTTGCCCTATCCGTGCAGTCCGTTGACATCGAGACAACGTCCATCGGGGATCCGCGCGGCCACGTGCCACCCAGGCGATGGTCCACGCCGTCACCCGCGCTGGATGATTTCGATCGCCGGGATGTCAGCGGGGGCCCACTCGAGCGTGTGGAGATCAGCCGGTGAGAGCCAGCGGATCTCGGCGTGCTCGGTCGGGTCGGGGTCGCCGGCGATGAGCTCGGACCAGTACGTCGTCAGGGTGATGGTCGCGAAGTCATAGGCATACGTCGTCGTCGTGACCTCCTCGCCGACAGCGATGCTGCAGCCGAGCTCCTCGTCGATCTCCCGGACGAGGGCCTCGACTGGCGACTCGTCGGGTTCGACCTTGCCGCCCGGGAACTCCCAGAGTCCTGCCATCGGGCCGGTACCTGCGCGCCGGGCGCAGAGGATGAGGCCGTCACGGACGATGACGGCGCCCACCACGGCGATCTCGGGAGGTGTCACGGGACCCAGCCAACCGCATACGTCATCGGCAGGTGGGCAAGGTCGGGCGGCGGTCGCCGTTTGGCTGCTATTTGGAAGAAGTGGCGAGCTGGGAGGGCTGGTCGTCGCCGGCCGGCTGGTCGGTGAGGTCGAGGAACTCGTCGTGAGGCTCGTCGACCTCGGCTTCGCCCACAGCAGGAGCTGGGCGCGGCCTGCGGGGAACACCGGCGGTGGCACCGCCGCCACGACCGGGATAGACATAGAGCCCGAGCACCGGGTCCGGAGTGGCATCGAGCGCGGCGGTGACAGCGGGCAGTCCGCGGAAGGCATCGCGCGACTCCTCGTCCCGGAACGCGAGCTCGAGGATGACGCCCCAGCTCGGCGAGTGCCACACCCATTCGCTCGCGCCGTTCGTCACGGCCGCCTCGATGAGGCGCTCGCCATGGGCACGGCGCCACCCCTCAGCCGAGAGGCCGCCGTGCTGGACCTCGATGGTCAGCCACGCGCTCATCCTGCGAGGCTACGCCCTCCCCGGCCGCCGGGGAAGAGCGCATACTGACGCCATGGCAGCGAAGAAGCCGGTAACGGGTGTCGACGAGGCGGTGGTCGCATACCTCTCGGACGCGTCGGAACAGGCTCAGGATCGGTATGCGCAGGTCCGGCAGATCGTCCACGCCCAGTCCGAGGGTCGGGAGGTGGGCGAGGTGATCTCCTACGGCATGCCGACGTTCTATCTCGGTGGGAAGCGGCTGCTCTACGTCGGGCTCTGGGACGAGCACCTGGCGCTGTATCCCGTGCCCGACAGCGAGGCCGACCCTCGTCTGGTGGAGGATCTCGAGCCGTACCGGAAGGGGAAGGGGACGCTGCACTTCCGCTACGGGGATGCGTGGCCGGGGGAGCTCATCGAGCGCTTCGTCGCCGCCCATGTCGAGCGCATCGGCTGAGCCAGGCCGGATGGTGGGGTAACCCGCCCGGGTGACAGCCCGCGGGAGTTTCCCCAGGTGCGTGTCAGACCCGGCGTGGCGGGCGTACTCCTCCTCATCCTCTCCACGACCGTCCACGCCCACTGATTTTCGTGGTCCGACTGGCAGGATGGAGCCATGGCAGAGCAGCCCGCGCGAACTGAGCCCCTGGTCCTCCG
Source organism: Intrasporangiaceae bacterium (assembly GCA_012518475.1). GTDB lineage: Bacteria > Actinomycetota > Actinomycetes > Actinomycetales > Dermatophilaceae > F2B08. Next base: position 2,291 of record JAAYSB010000398.1, read on the forward strand.
GGAGGACGTGGACCGGATCGCCGTCCTCACGCTGAACTCCCCCGCGAACCGGAACGCGCTCTCCCAGGCGCTCGTCGGCCAGCTCATGGCGCACCTCGAGGCCGTCAGCGGGGACGAGTCCCTGCACGGCGTGCTCCTGCGGTCGGCCCACCCAGTCTTCTGTGCCGGCGCCGACCTCAAGGAGGCCCAGACCGTCGACATGGTCGAGGCGGCCCGCACGATCATCGCCCTCGAGCGCGCCATGGTGGCCTGCCCGGTGCCCGTCGTCGTGCAGCTCGACGGTCCCGTGCGAGCCGGCGGGATCGGCCTGGTCGCCTCCGCTGACGTAGTCGTATGCTCGCGCGCCGTCTCCTTCGCCCTCACCGAGGTGCGACTCGGGCTGGCCGCGGCGATCATCTCCATCCCGCTCAAGGCCCGGGTCGACCCGCGGGCGCTGGCGGACTGGTCGCTCACGGCCCGAGAGTTCGGTGCGGAGCAGGCGCGCGACGGCGGGCTCGTCACCCAGATCTGTTCCAGCGAGCACGTCGAGCAGCGGGTCGAGCGCGTGCTTGATGACCTGCGCGGTGCTGTACGCCAGGGTCTCGTCGAGGCCAAGAAGATCCTCGTCGTCGAGCTGCTCGAGGCCTTCGACCGCGACGGCGAGCAGATGGCGCAGACGAGCGGCCGGCTGTTTCACTCAGAGGTCGCGCAGGCGGCGTTCCGGGCCCGGGCCAGGCGCTGAGGTGCGGGGCGTCGGGCGGGTGCGCGGCGCATACCCCATCGGCATCGGGTTCGCCCTGGGCGGAAAACGTGAGGAACGGCTCTTAGGCGCGCTGAACCCCCATCTCGCGTGATCCCCCTCAGGTGATGGGGAGTTGTCCCCAGAAAACCGCCCTCACGCGCGTCAGAATGCCTGGTTCACGCGCAGACAGGGGTAGAATCGAGGGAGTTTCCGCGCCCAGCGCCGTGACGGCCCGTCAGCACCGACGAGCTCGATGAGCTGGGCGCAAGCCATGAGATGAAGGAGCCCGCGTGGCGGACCAGCCCACGAACGAGCAGCCGATCGACCCGACGGCGCAGACCAGCGCGTCGGAGCCGGTCAGCCCGGACGTCAGCGCCGATGTCGTGCCCGACCCGGAGGCACCCCCCGGCACCCCCGAGTACGACGCGGCCGCGATCACCGTCCTCGAGGGTCTCGAGGCCGTCCGCAAGCGCCCCGGCATGTACATCGGGTCCACGGGCGAGCGGGGTCTGCACCACCTCGTCTGGGAGATCGTCGACAACGCCGTGGACGAGGCGCTCGCCGGCTATGCCGACACGATCACCGTCACCCTTCGCGAGGACGGCGGGGTCAGGGTCAAGGACAACGGCCGCGGCATCCCCACCGACATCCACCCGACCGAGGGCGTGAGCGCAGTCGAGCTCGTTCTCACCCAGCTGCACGCCGGCGGCAAGTTCGGGGGCGGCGGCTACAAGGTCTCCGGTGGTCTGCACGGCGTGGGCTCTTCCGTCGTCAATGCGCTGTCGACCCGGATGGACGTCTGCGTCCGGCAGAAGGGCCACGCCCACCGGATGTCCTTCGACTACGGCGTCGCGACCGGGCCTCTCGAGAAGATGGAGGAGACCGACACGACCGGCACGACCGTGACGTTCTGGGCCGACCCGGAGATCTTCGAGACCGTCGACTACGACTACGAGACGGTCCGCGCGCGCTTCCAGCAGATGGCCTTCCTCAACAAGGGCCTGACGATCAAGCTCGTCGACGAGCGCGTCGAGCGGGACGTCGTCGCCAAGGACAAGGACGACATCGACCTCGACGACATCGACGGTGACGTGACCGAGGTCGTCGCAGCGACGGACGACAACGGCGACCACGACGACCCGGCCACGAGTGAGAAGAAGGTCGTCAAGGCACGCACCGCGACCTATCGCTATGACGACGGGCTCGTCGACTACGTCAAGCACCTCACGTCCTCGAAGCGGACCGAGCCGGTCAACCCCGAGATCATCTCCATCGAGGTCGAGGACCAGGCCCGCGAGCTCTCCCTCGAGATCGCGATGCAGTGGACCACCGCGTTCAGCGAGTCCGTCCACACCTATGCCAACACGATCAACACCCACGAGGGCGGCACCCACGAGGAGGGCTTCCGGGCGGCGCTGACCAAGCTCATCAACGACTTCGCGCGCAAGCACAACCTCCTCAAGGAGAAGGAGGAGAACCTCACCGGCGACGACGTCCGCGAGGGTCTGACCGCCGTCATCTCCGTCAAGCTCGGCGAGCCCCAGTTCGAGGGCCAGACCAAGACCAAGCTCGGCAACTCCGAGGTCAAGGGATTCGTCCAGCGCGCGATGACCGACGAGTTCGGCCACTGGCTCGAGTCCAACCCCTCCGAGGCCAAGGACGTCATCCGCAAGACCATCCAGGCCGCCGCCGCACGCATCGCCGCCCGCAAGGCCCGCGAGAGCACCCGCCGCAAGGGCCTGCTCGACTCGGCCGGCCTTCGCGGCAAGCTCAAGGACTGCTCGAGCAAGGACCCGAGCATCTCCGAGGTCTTCATCGTCGAGGGTGACTCCGCCGGCGGCTCGGCCACCCAGGGACGCAACCCCGAGACGCAGGCGATCCTGCCCATCCGCGGCAAGATCCTCAACGTCGAGAAGGCCCGCATCGACAAGGTCCTCGCCAACAACGAGGTCCAGGCGCTCATCTCGGCGTTCGGCACCGGCATCGGCGAGGACTTCGACCTCTCCCGCGCCCGCTACCACAAGATCATCCTCATGGCCGACGCCGACGTCGACGGCATGCACATCCGGACCCTGCTGCTCACGCTGCTCTTCCGCTTCATGCGCCCGCTCATCGAGGCCGGATATGTCTATCTTGCCCAGCCGCCGCTCTACCGCCTCCGCTGGACCAACGCCCCCCACGAGTTCGCCTTCACCGACCGTGAGCGCGACGGCCTGCTCGACGCCGGCAAGGCCGCGGGCAAGCGCCTGCCCAAGGAGAACCCGGTACAGCGCTACAAGGGTCTCGGCGAGATGAACTACAACGAGCTCTGGGAGACGACGATGGACCCGGACACCCGCGTCCTGCTCCAGGTCACCCTCGACGACGCCGCGGCTGCCGACCAGGTCTTCGCCATCCTCATGGGCGAGGACGTCGAGTCGCGCCGCACGTTCATCCAGAAGAACGCACGGGACGTGCGTTTCCTCGACATCTGATGCGGATTGTGGTGAGCACAGGATGTGGTGGCGTCAGCCTCCAGCCGGCTCACCGCATACTCCATCGTCAGTTTGATTGACAACAAAGGGAACTGAAACCACATGTCTGACGACCTGCCCCCCGGCATCTTCGGCGACGACGAGCCTGCTGACGTCGAGGAAACCGGTGCCGAGCTCGGCACCGCCGCGATAGACCGCAGCCCGGGCGAGACCGATCGGGTCGAAGCGCGGGATCTCAACACCGAGATGCAGCAGTCCTACATCGAGTACGCGATGTCGGTCATCGTCTCCCGGGCGCTGCCGGACGTGCGCGACGGCCTCAAGCCGGTGCACCGCCGGATCGTCTATGCCATGTACGACGGCGGCTACCGGCCGGACCGCGGCTACAACAAGTGCTCGCGCGTCGTCGGCGACGTCATGGGCAAGTACCACCCGCACGGTGACTCCGCGATCTATGACGCGATGGTGCGGCTGGTGCAGCCGTGGTCGCTGCGCTACCCGCTGATCGACGGCCAGGGCAACTTCGGCAGCCCGGGCAACGACGGTGCTGCTGCGCCGCGATACACCGAGTGCCGGATGGCGCCGCTCGCGATGGAGCTCGTGCGCGACATTCACGAGAAAACAGTCGATTTCATCCCGAACTACGACGGCAAGACCCTCCAGCCGGTGGTCCTGCCCGCGCGCTTCCCGAACCTGCTCGTCAACGGCTCCTCCGGCATCGCCGTCGGCATGGCCACCCAGATCCCGCCGCACAACCTGCGCGAGGTCGCGTCTGCCGCGCAGTGGGTGCTCGACAACCCGGAGGCCTCGCGCGAGGAGACCCTCGAGGCGGTCATGGAGCGGATCGCCGGTCCGGACTTCCCGACCGGCGCGCTCATCATGGGCCGACGCGGCATCGAGGACGCCTACCGCACCGGCCGCGGCTCGATCATCATGCGGGCCGTCGTCAACATCGAGGAGATCAAGGGCCGCACCTGCCTCGTCGTCACCGAGCTGCCCTATCAGGTCAACCCGGACTCGCTGGCGGAGAAGATCGCCCAGCTCGTCCGCGAGGGGCGGGTCGGTGGCATCGCCGACATGACGGACGAGACCTCCGGCCGCACCGGCCAGCGCCTCGTCATCGTCCTCAAGCGCGACGCGGTCGCCAAGGTCGTCCTCAACAACCTCTACAAGCACACCCAGCTGCAGACGACGTTCGGCGCGAACATGCTCGCGCTCGTCGACGACGTGCCGCGGACACTGCCGATCGACGCCTTCGTCCGGCACTGGGTCGACCACCAGATCGACGTCATCGTCCGCCGGACGACCTACCGGCTCAACGAGGCCGAGAAGCAGATCCACCTGCTGCGTGGTCTGCTCAAGGCGCTCGACCTGCTCGACGAGGTCATCGCCCTCATCCGCCGCTCCCCCACCGTGGATGAGGCCCGGGCCGGGCTCATCGCCCTCCTCGACGTCGACGAGGACCAGGCGAACCACATCCTCAACCTCCAGCTGCGTCGCCTCGCCGCCCTGGAACGGCAGAAGATCATCGATGAGCACGACCGCATCGAGGCGCTCATCATCGACTTCAAGGACATCCTCGCCAGGCCCGAGCGGCAGCGCACCATCGTCGGCGAGGAACTCGGCGAGATCGTCGAGCGCTACGGCGACGAGCGCCGCACGACGATCGACCTGTTCGACGGGGACATGTCCGTCGAGGACCTCATCCCTGAAGAGGACGTCGTCGTCACGATCACCCGCGGAGGGTATGCCAAGCGCACCCGGGTGGACGCCTACCGCACCCAGAACCGAGGGGGGAAGGGCGTTCGTGGCGCAGCGCTGCGCGGCGAGGACGTCGTCGAGCACTTCTTCACGACGACCTCCCACCACTGGCTGCTCTTCTTCACCAACCTCGGACGGGTCTATCGCGCCAAGGCCTATGAGCTGCCGGACTCCGGGCGGGATGCCAAGGGGCAGCACGTCGCGAACGTCCTCGCCTTCCAGCCCGGCGAGCAGATCGCGCAGGTCCTGGCGCTGAAGACCTATGACCAGGCTCCCTATCTCGTCCTCGCGACGCGCAACGGCCTCGTCAAGAAGACCCGCCTCGGCGAGTACGACTCCCCCCGTTCGGGCGGCCTCATCGCGGTCAACCTCCGCGACGGCGACGAGCTCGTCTCGGCCGGACTGGTCTCGAACGAGGACGACCTGCTCCTCGTCTCCCGCAACGCGATGTCGGTCCGCTTCCACGCGACCGACTCGATCCTGCGGCCCATGGGCCGTGGCACCTCGGGCGTCACGGGCATGAAGTTCAAGGGCGATGACTCGCTGCTGTCGATGTCGGTCATCCCGGCCGGCGCCGACCCGGACCTCTTCGTCGTCTTCGAGAACGGTGTCGCCAAGCGGACGCCGGTCTCGGACTGGACCCCGAAGGGCCGCGGCATCTACGGCGTGACCGCCGCCAAGTCCGGCAAGGGTGGCCACCTCGTCGGGGCCCTCACGGTCGACGAGGGCGACGAGGTCATGGTCGTCATGGAGCGCGGCAACATCGTTCGCACCCGGGTCGACCAGGTCAGCCGCACCGGGCGCAACACGATGGGCGTGAACTTCGCGACGCCGAACAAGAACGACTCGATCGTCGCCGTCGCCCGCAACCCCGAGCGCGTCGTCGCCGAGGCCGAGGCAGCCGCTGAGGCCGCGGCCGAAGCTGCCGGTGACGACTCCGGTGCCGGTTCCGGTCCGGTCACAGATGAGGGGACCCGCGCAGACGGTACGGGCGAGGCGCAGGAGAATGGCGTAAATTCTCCTGAGGACACCGCCCCGGGCACTCCTGAGGCGAGCACCGACACCGAAGACACCGACAAGGGAGATGACGAGTGAGCGACACTGACGGCGGCGCGACGAACCGCCCCGGTTCTCCGTCCGACTCCGGCTCCGGTGCCTCCGGGTCGGCACCGGGTGACTCGACGACCTCGACGACCTCGACCTCCTCGAGCGGCACGCCGACCCGCCCCGCTTCTTCACCGTCGGGCGACGCGAAGGGCTCCGGCAATGACACCCGCCCGCTGAAGGCTGCCGGTCCCTCGGGTTCCGCAGCCCCGGCGGGTGCTCAGCGGCCCGCTGCCCGACCTGGTCA
>JAAYSB010000399.1 GCA_012518475.1 Intrasporangiaceae bacterium
CCCGCCTCGTCGTCACCACCGGTCGACATGCGCAGCCGCGAGACGATGTCGTCGAAGGGGTCGACATCCTCCCCGGGGTGGGAGACCGGCGCATCCACGGGCACGTCGATGAGCTCGGCCACCTGGTGGAGCAGCCCGACGACGAGGTCCCGCTCCTCCTGCTCGAGCCGAGCCGTGAACCGGGCCTCCTTGTGCCCCCGTGGTCCGACCTGCCGCAGCCGGAAGGCGCGCGCCATCAGTCGTCCTTCTGGAAGGTCGCCCAGAGCCCGTACCCCTGGAGCGCCTCGGCGTCCCGCTCCATCTCCTCACGGGAGCCGTGCGAGACGACCGCGCGGCCCTCGACGTGGACGTCCATCATGAGCTTCTCGGCCTTGGAGCGGGAGTAACCGAAGTACGTCTGGAAGACGAACGTCACATACGTCATCAGGTTGACCGGGTCGTTCCAGACCAGGGTGATCCACGGAGGGGCAGGCTCGATGTCGGCATCGACGTCGAGGATCTCCTCCAGGTCAGGAGTGGCGGTCGCGGTCACCAGGCCACCCTAACCAACGCGGTCAGTCCTGCCCTGCAGCACCGTTCTCGGTAGGCCACCCCGTGGACCAGGACGAGGCGTAGATCCCGTCATCGACGGCCCGGCCGGCCTCTCCGAGCTCGAGTGGGCGGAAGGTGTCCACCATGACCGCGAGCTCGTCGAAGCGCTCGGCACCGAGGGAGGCCTCCATGGCGCCCGGCTGCGGGCCGTGGGCGTGCCCGCCCGGGTGCAGCGAGATCGAGCCCTTGCCGATGCCGGAGCCCTTGCGGGCCTCGTAGTCCCCGTCCACATAGAACATGACCTCGTCGGAGTCGACGTTCGAGTGGTAGTACGGGACGGGGATCGCGAGCGGGTGGTAGTCGACCTTGCGCGGCACGAAGTTGCAGATGACGAAGTTCCAGCCCTCGAACACCTGGTGCGCCGGCGGCGGCTGGTGGACCCGGCCGGTGATCGGCTCATAGTCGGAGATGTTGAAGACGTAGGGATACAGGCAGCCGTCCCACCCGACGACGTCGAGCGGGTGGAACGGGATGGTGTGGATCGTCCCGGCGATTCCGCCCGGTCCGGTGCCGCGGTGCTTGATGTAGACGTTGGTCACCTCGTCCGGCTCGGCACCGATGTCCTCGGCGAGCAGCGGCCCGACAGGGAGGCGTAGGTCGCGCTCGCAGAACGGCGAGTGCTCGAGGAACTGGCCGTAGCGGGAGAGGTAGCGCTTCGGCGGTCCGATGTGGCTGTTGGCCTCGACGACATAGAGCCGCAACGGATTCGACTTGGACCGCTTGGGCAGCCAGCGGTGCGTCGTGGCCCGCGGGATGATGACGTAGTCGCCCTCGCCGACCTCGAGTGAGCCGAACACCGTCTCGACCCGGCCGGACCCACGCTCGACATAGACACACTCGTCACCGATGGCATTGCGGTACCACGGTGAGTCCGCCCCGGGCACGACATAGAGGATCCGCACGTCGCCGTTGCCCATGACCAGCCGTCGTCCCGTGACCGCGTCGGTGGTGCGGATGTCCTTGGCCTGGAACAGGTCGTGCAGCGTGAGGTGGCGCGGGAGCAGCGGCTGGTTCGGCAGGGTGGTCATGTCGCCGACCACCCACTCCC
>JAAYSB010000400.1 GCA_012518475.1 Intrasporangiaceae bacterium
GACCGCTGGGGAGAGCCGCTGCTCGACGACAACCTGCTCGTCCTCGTCAACGGAGAGACGGATCCCGTGCGCTTCCGCATCCCCGACACCTCACCGGCCGGTCGTCCACCGGACGTGTGGCGCCTGGAACTGGACACCTCGGTGCCCGGGCCCCAGCCCACGCCTACCACGCTCGTGAGAGCCGGGGACACGGTGCTCGCACCGGGCCGCAGCCTGCTCGTGCACTGGTCGGCGGCAGACCCCCAGCACTGACGGCCTCAACTAACCACCATCGCCCCAAGGCCTACAGACTGCTCCCACAAGACGGCGAAAGCGACGTCCCTCGCTGCCCAACGGAACACGCGTCGCCTCCCTGTGGTGGCCTTCTTCCTCGACGGTGCCGAGACGGAGAACTGGATCGTTCCGGTGCAGCTCGTCCTCATGGCGGTCATCGGCGCGGTGGTCACGCTCGTCTTGCCCGCCCTGGCTCCCGCGTCCGCGACGACGACCACCCGCGCCCTCACCGGCGTCGGTTGGGGCGTGCTCGCCGCGTTGGTCGGCCTGCTGGTGTTCTTCTTGCTCCTCAACGGATTCGACGGCGCCTGACCCCGAGGCACTAGGTTCGCCACATGGACGAACGCACCTTCTGGGACCTCGCTGACCGGCACCTCATCCGCTACGGCGGGTCGTTCACCCCGCGGCGCATCGCCCGCGCGCAGGGCAGTTATGTCTTCGACGACCAGGGCCGGGCCATCCTCGACTTCACCTCCGGGCAGATGAGCGCCGTTCTCGGTCACAGCCACCCCGACATCGTCCGGACCGTGACGGACTCGGTCACCCACCTGGACCACCTCTACTCCGGCATGCTCAGCCAGCCCGTGGTCGACCTCGCCTCCCGGCTTCCCGGCACCCTCCCCGACCCGCTCGAGCGGATGCTCCTGCTCACCACCGGCGCCGAGTCGAACGAGGCAGCCGTCAAGCTCGCCAAGCTCTATACCGGCCGCCACGAGGTGGTCGCCTTCGACCAGTCATGGCACGGCATGTCCTCCGGCGCTGCCTCAGCCACCTTTTCCGCGGGCCGCCGGGGCTACGGCCCGCTCATGCCGGGCATGCTGACCCTGCCCACCCCCAATGCCTACCGTTCTCCCTTCCGGACCGGCGACGGCGGCTACGACTGGGAGGCCGAGCTGGACTACGGCCTGCGTATGCTCGACCGCCAGTCCACCGGCAGCCTCGCCGCATGCATCGTCGAGCCGATCCTGAGCAGCGGCGGCATCATCGAGCTGCCGGAGGGGTACCTCGCGCGCCTGAAGCAGGAGTGCGAGGCGCGCGGCATGCTCCTCATCCTCGACGAGGCCCAGACCGGGGTGGGGCGCACCGGCCACATGTATGCCTTCGAGCGCGACGGCGTCACGCCGGACATCATCACGCTCTCCAAGACCCTCGGAGCCGGACTGCCCGTGGCCGCCGTCGTCACCAGCGCCGAGATCGAGAACACTTGTCACGACAGGGGATTCCTCTTCTTCACCACCCACGTCTCCGACCCGCTCGCTGCCGCCGTCGCGGTCACGGTTCTCGACGTTGTCGAGCGCGACGGCCTGGTCGAGCGGGCGCGGACCCTCGGCACGATCCTCGGCGACCGGCTGGGAGAGCTGCGCGACGCATACGAGGTCGTCGGCGATGTCCGTGGCCGCGGACTGCTCCAAGGGATCGAGCTCGTCGAGAACAAGGCGACCAAGTCTCCCGCCGACAGCCTGGGGCAGGAGGTCACCGCGGCCTGCCTCGAGCGCGGTCTGCACCTCAACATCGTCCAGCTGCCGGGGATGGGTGGGATCTTCCGGATCGCGCCACCGCTGACCATCGACGAAGATGACCTGCACAAGGGGCTCGACATCCTCGACGCGGCGATCTCCGACACTGCCACAGGGCTGGTCTGAGGGGCCGCGCCTCCCGGTCCCGAGCTCACCGCGCGCAGGCCCGCCGCCAGAGCGCAGTCGGGGCAACGGCTATCCCCCCGCGGCCGGTGGCGGGAGCCCTATGCTCAGCCCATGCCCCCGCGTCTGCGCGTCGCCGTGGCTGCAGTCACGGCCGCGACAGTCATGCTCGTCGGGTGCACCAACAGTGCGGAGCGCGACGAGCCCGACGAGACCTCACCTTCCAACGGGCGCTGTTCCCCGAATGGCTGCTCGAGCGGCGTCGCCGCCACGCTGAGGCCGCGCTGACCTCGGGCGTGGCGACCAGCGTGGATCGAGCAGCGTCGTTAGCTCAGCCTCGGCCCCGAACAATGCCGCGCCGCGCTAGCACCCCGCTCAACCGAGTAGGTGCCCAGCGTGGTCAGCGACTGAACTCCAACGAGAATCACCTCCCACACCACCCCCTACGACATGACCGTCCTGAGTGGGATGCCATCCGGTTCAAGTCCCTCGGACACGCGAAGAAGGCCCGTGACCAACAGGTCAAGGGCCTTCGTCTATGTGGGTTTTCCGGCCAGGTCCGCGCAGGTCAGAGGTCTGCAGCCGGCCACACAGGTTCTTCTGCAGGATCAGACGTCAGAGAGTCTGATCCTGCAGAAAAGCCTTGTCAGTCGGGCCCCGGCTCAGCGGCCGGCCTTGACGGAGAGCACCGGGCAGTCAGCCTCGAGCAGGACCCGCTGGGCGTTCGAGCCGAGGACGAGCTTGCCGATCGGGCTGCGGCGGCGCAGGCCGATGACGATGAGGCTCGCGTTGTGCTCCTCGGCGACCTGGATGAGGTCGTCGGTGGGGTCATTGCCTCGGACCAGGGTGAGGATCTCGAAGTTCGCGCCCTCGGCGGTGAGCTCGCGGCGGATCCCGTCGGCCTCACTGTCGGCGCCGATGGAGTCCTCAGCGGTGAACGATGCTCCTCCCTTGAAGGAGTTCACGACGATGAGCTTGAGGTTGCGCTCCTTCGCCTCGCTGCGGGCTGCGGCGAGCGCCGCGCGACCCTCCGGGGTGGGAATGTAGCCGACAACAACTGCCATCGAGGTCCTCCTTGACCGTGTTCGGAAACCCTTCGGGGAAGGGGAGACGTGCTGCTGGCCCAACAGTATCGAAACCGGATCGACCCGTGGCGGGGGGTGTGAGGAGACGAACGACGGCCCCGGTCCCCGTGCCAGGTGCCTAGGCTGGGTGCATGTCTGAGAGCACTTCGACCACACAGACCACGCCGTCCACCCCGACCTGTCCGCGTGACGAGGTCGTCGAGCTGTGCCGGGACCTGATCCGGATCGACTCGAGCAACTACGGCGACCAGAGCGGACCGGGCGAGGCCGAGGCTGCGGCCTATGTCGTCGACCGACTTCGCGAGGTAGGGCTCGAGCCCCAGACCTTCGAGTCCGAGCCCGGCCGGGTCAGCGTCGCGGTGCGGATCCCGGGCGAGGACCGTGATCGCGGTGCCCTCTGTGTCCACGGACATCTCGACGTCGTCCCAGCCCAGGCCTCCGACTGGGAGGTCGACCCCTTCGGCGCGGAGCTGCGGGACGGCTGCATCTGGGGCCGGGGCGCGGTCGACATGAAGGGGATGGACGCGATGATCCTCGCGGTCGTCCGGCACATGGCCCGCACCGGCGAGAAACCGCCCCGGGATCTGGTCATCGTGTTCTTCGCCGACGAGGAGGCCGGCGGCGTCTACGGATCCCAGTTCATGGTGAAGAACCACCCCGAGGTGTTCGAGGGGGTCACCGAGGCGATCAGCGAGGTCGGTGGCTACAGCGTCACCGTCCCCAACGCCGAGGGTGGCTCGACCCGGGCCTATCTCCTGCAGACCGCGGAGAAGGGCATCGCCTGGCTCCGGTTGCGGGCCAAGGGCCGCGCCGGCCACGGCTCGGTTCCCAACTCCGAGAACGCGATCGGCTACCTCGCCGGCGCCCTGGAGCGGATTGCCACCCACGAGTGGCCAAGGGAGTTCATCGCTTCCACCCGGACCCTTCTCGACGGCCTGAGTGAGATCACCGGAACGACGTACACCGACGATGACCTCGACGAGCTCCTCGGCCACATCGGGGGAGCCGAGGGCTTCGTTCGCGCGACGCTCCAGGACACGGCCAACCCGACGATGCTCAACGCCGGCTACAAACACAACGTCATCCCGCAGGAGGCGACCGCCGCCATCGACTGCCGCTTCCTGCCCGGGCACGAGGACGATCTGTATGCGACGCTCAAGGATCTCGTCGGCGGCAACGTCGAGATCGAGGTCGTCCACCAGGACATCGCCCTCGATGCACCCTTCGAGTCACCCCTCGTCGAGGCGATGAAGGAGGCCCTGCTCGAGGAGGATCCCGAGGCGACGATCCTCCCGTACTGCCTCTCCGGTGGCACCGACAACAAGGCGTTGTCCCTGCTCGGCATCACCGGCTATGGCTTCGCGCCCCTCCAGCTGCCCGCCGACCTCGACTTCGCACCGATGTTCCACGGGATCAACGAGCGGGTTCCGACCGCCTCACTGGAATTCGGTGCCACGGTCCTGCACCGGTTCATC
>JAAYSB010000401.1 GCA_012518475.1 Intrasporangiaceae bacterium
CGAGGTCGCCCTCCTCCGGGAGGTCGTGGAAGAGGTCCGCGAGCAGCCACATGAGGAAGGTCGAGAACACCTCGGGCTGGTCCTGGATCGCGGGCAGCTCGAGGAGCGAGAGGACGCCCTTGCCGTCGGGTGCGGTGCGGATGAAGTCCGCGCTGTCGAACTCGGGCAGCCCGAAGAACGCGTCCGCGCCCTGGGACCCGAATGCGGTGAGCTCGCGCAGGATCACTCCGGCCGTCGCCGAGGAGATTCCACCGATCTCCTTGAGCTCAGGCTTGCCGGCATCCGACATGAGGAACTGGACGACCGAGCGAAGGTCGTCGAGGGTGTCCAGCCACAGGCCCTTCTCGTCGGCGTAGTGGAAGATCAGGGTCAGGCTCGACTCCTGGGTCTGGTTGAGTCCCAGCACCTTCGACAGCAGGATCGGGCCGAACTGCGAGACACTGGCCCGGACCGGGATGCCCTTCCCCTGGCCGCCGAGTGCGAAGAACTCCGCCTGGTATGCGGTGGGCGTCCAGTCCAGACCGATCTCGGCCTTGCGCTTCTCGATGAACGAGTTCATCTCCCCCGGGCTGGCCATCCCGGACAGGTCGCCCTTGATGTCGGCCAGGAAGACCGGCACACCCTGCTCGATGAGCTGCTCCGCCATGAGCTGGAGGGTCTTGGTCTTTCCGGTTCCGGTCGCGCCGGCTACCAGGCCGTGCCTGTTCATCATCGACAGGGGTATGCGCACCGGCGCCGCCGCGAACGCCTCGCCGTCGAGGACAGCGGCTCCGAAGTGCAGGGCCGGCCCGTCGAACGCATAGCCGTCGCGGATCTCCGCGATGAGGGCGGGCAGCTCTGCGGCGGTCTCAGCGGGCACCTCGGTTGGCTCATCCGCGGGTTCCTCCGTCGCGACAGTCGCGGCGGCCTCGTCAGGCTCCACGGCCTCGGCAGTCTCGGGCGCATCCTCATCGAAGCCGATCCGGGGCACCGGGGAGCGCTTCAGCTCGACCACGGACTCGGCGGGACCGTCCTGGGAGGGCAGGTCAGGGCTGTTCACTGCGTCGTCACTCACGCACTCAGGGTAGTCACTCCCGGTCGACGACCGCTGCGCCCCGTCTCCATAACTTGCGTTTCGATAACGACCTCATCGGCTCCGAAGGGATGGCGAGTCGGGACCGGCGCATACCTCGTAGGCTGCCCTGGTGATCTTCAAGGCCGTCGGCGACTCCCGCCCCTATCCCGACCACGGACGGGTGACGCCCAAGGACTGGGCGGATGTCCCGCCCCGGCTGGTCCGCCTGGACGACCTGGTCACGACGAAGCGGAGTATTGACGTCGGCAACCTGTTGTCGGAGGACTCGACCTTCTACGGCGACCTGTTCGCCCACGTCGTCGACTACAAGGGCGAGCTCTATCTCGAGGAGGGCCTGCACCGAGCGCTACGCGCCGCGCTCCAGCAACGGTCCACCCTCCATGCCAGAGTGCTTGTCCTTCACTAAGGTTGCTACCGGAAACAGAACGGGCAGGACGAGAGCGGAGCGATGAGCGAGTACGTCTACGAGAGCGGGATGTCGACGCAGCGGCGCAAGCAGCGGCGCACGGCCATCACGCTGATGCTCACCCTGCTGCTGCTCTTCGGCGCGTTCTGGTGGGCCTGGGCCTACATCCGGGTCGGCGATGAGGTCGGTGCCGAGGACGGCAACACTGGACCGGTGAGCGAAGACGGCTGTATCGACGCGAAGAATGTGACGTTCAACGTCTACAACGCGACTCCTCGCCCCGGCCTTGCCAAGTCAGCAGCCGATGCCTTGACCGCCGCCGGCTTCACGGTGGGGGCCGTCGCCAACGACCCTGAGCGAAAGCAGTTGCCCGGAAACGCCGAGATCCGGTTCGGGGCAGACGGCGAGCCCTACGCCCTGTCATTCCGCGACGACTACGCCCAGGTTGTCTCCATGACCCCCGACGAACGCACCGGCACGACGGTCGATGTGGTGCTCGGCGACACCTTCCAGGGCTGGGGTCCCTTCCCCCCGACGGGACCGTGCGGAGACCAGGCTACGGCCCCGACCTCGAACCCGGCGCCTGGAACCACAGCCTCCTCAGACGGTGACTGACGACTCTCCCGCTGCCAAGGCCGTCGAGGTCGCCCTTCCCAGCGACGCGACCGCCGGCGAGGCCTTCCAGATCGCGATGGACGCGTGTCTGGAGCATCTCGCGCCGAACGTGGCCTGTTGGCTGAGCACCGAGCACCCGGACTGCCTCCATCAGACGCGGGTCTCGACCCGACGCCTCCGGGCGCTGTTCTCCCTCCTGCGCACCCTGGTCCGCGACGACCCGGAGCTCCAGGACATCAAGGCGCGCCTGCGGCTCATCCTCGTGCCGCTCGGCCCGGCACGCGACCTCGATGTCGCCCTGCAACGGGCGCAGGACAACGGGTGGTCGGCGGCCGATCTCACCCGACTCCGCGACGCGCGCACCACGGCGTATGCTGGCGCCCGGCAGGTGCTCGAGAGCGCCGCGTGGCGGCAGGTCTGGGAGGACCTGGCAATGTGGCGGTATGCGTCGGGCTGGCTCGACCACGTCGCCGACCTGCGCGACAGTCCGGCCCGTGCCACCACCGACGCTGCGCTGGACCGCCGATATCGCCGGATCGTCGAGGCGGGCCCGCACCTGCTCACGATGTCCGACTACCAGCTCCACCGCATCCGCATCGAAGGCAAGAAGCTCCGCTACGGCTGCCAGTTCTTCGACACCCTGTACGCAGCCGGCGAGGTGGTCGGCGCCGACGGCGCGACGCTGAGCGTCCCGCTGCACTACGCCGAGACTGTCGCCGCGCTCCAGGACGCGTTCGGTGCGTTCAACGACGACGCAGTGGCCCGCGAGCTGCGTGAACGCCTCGGGCTGGAGTCCAGGGACGAGCACGAGATCCCGACGCGGCTCGACTGCCTGGCCGCCTGGCAGGCGGTCGTGGACCTCGACCCGTTCTGGCGGACGACCTAGGAATTCTTGCCGGGTCGAGGCGGTTCGATCGAGTCGGGTCCGCTGAAGCGCGGTGCGACGCGCGGGAGCACGGCTCCCCCTTCCTCGGCGAAGACACCGCGCGCAGCGAGGTGCGGGTGGGTCGTGGACTCCTTGAGCGTGAGCACCGGGGCGACGCAGGCATCGGTCGCCTCGAAGTGGGACGCCCACTCATCGCGGGTGCGGGTCGCGAAGGCCTCGGCGAAGGCGGCTCGCATCGCCGGCCAGCTCGAGAGGTTCTCCTGGGAGATCTGGTCCTCGGCGAAGCGCGCGGTGAGGTCGAGGCCCGACACGAGGGCCGCATAGAACTGTGGCTCGAGGGCACCCACGGCGACGAAGCCACCGTCAAAGCAGCGATAGGTCGAGTAGAACGGGGCGCCACCGTCGAGCAGGTTCGAGCCGCGGCGCTGCGACCACATCCCCTGAGCAGCCAGGCCGTGCAGCATCGTGGCGAGCGATGCGGCCCCGTCGACCATCGCTGCGTCGACCACCTGGCCCGATCCGGTCTTCTCCCGCTCGAGAAGGGCGGCGAGGATGCCGACCACGAGGAACAGCGAGCCGCCGCCGAAGTCGGCGAGCAGGTTCGCCGGTGGCAGCGGCTGCTCGGGCGAGCCGGCGAGGTGCAGGACCCCGGCGATCGCCGCATACGTGATGTCGTGCCCGGCCCGCTCGGCGAGCGGGCCGTCCTGGCCCCACCCGGTCATCCGTGCATACACGATCCGCGGGTAGCGGCGCTGGACCTCACGCGGTCCCAGACCGAGTCGCTCCATCGCGCCCGGGCGCAGACCCTCGACGAGGACGTCTGCCTTGCGGAGCAGATCGAGCAGCTCGCGGCGGCCGGCGTCGCTCTTGAGGTCGACTGTCCTCGCGGGGCGGCCGACGGTGAGGGCAGTCCCGACACCCGTGAGCGGTCCGGACTCGGGTCGGGTGACCCGCAGGACGTCGGCGCCGAGGCCGGCGAGCAGTCGGCACGCGTAGGGCACCGGGCCGAGGCCGTCGATCTCCACGACCCGGACACCCTTGAGGGGCTGATGCCCGAGATGACCTGTCATCACTGCACTTTCAGATGGTGAGGGTGGCGGGCTGGAGCTCTCGCAGTCCGGGGAGGACCTGGTCGGCGAAGGTGGTCAGGAAGCGTTCCTGGTCATCGCCGGGGGCGTGGACGACGAGGTGGGTGAAGCCGAGGTCGGTGTACTCCTTGACCGCGGCGACAACCTCGTCGGGGTTGCTGGAGACGATCCACCGTTTGGCGATCTGCTCGATCGGCAACGCATCCGCGAGGCGTTCCATCTCGGCTGGGGAGTCCACGGTGTGCTTCTGCTCCGCGGACAGCGACAGCGGCGCCCAGAAGCGGGTGTTCTCCAGCGCCCGGTCCGCGTCAGGGTCCCAGGAGATCTTCATCTCGATCATCCGGTCGATACCTTGCGGGTCGCGGTCCTTCTTGCCTGCGCCCTCGACCAGACCCGGCACCAGAGCGTCGGCGTACAGCTCCCGCCCCTTCCCGGAGGTGCAGATCATCCCGTCGCCGTACCGACCGGCGTAGCGGGCCATCATCGGCCCACCGGCTGCGATATACACCGGAATCTGCTCCTGTGGCCGGTCATAGATGACCGCGCCCTTGGTCGAGTAGAACTCCCCCTCGAAGTCGACCGGCTCCCCCTCCCACAACAACCGCAACAGCTCCACCGCCTCCCGAAGACGCGCGAACCGCTCCTTGAACTCCGGCCACGCGTCGCCCTCCAGCGATCCGACGGCGACCTCGTTCAACGCCTCCCCCGTCCCCACACCGGCGATCACCCGCCCCGGCGCCAGACACCCCAACGTCGCATAGTGCTGGGCGATCACCGCCGGGTTGTACCGGAATGTCGGCGTCAGTACCGACGTCCCCAGCTGCACCCGCTCGGTACGCGCCGCCACGTAGCCGAGCCACGTCAACGCATTCGGCGAATGACCACCCGTGACCCGCCACGGCTGGAAATGATCACTGATCGTCACCGAATCAAGACCCACCCCCTCCGCCAGCACCGCAAACCCCGCCAACCGCACCGGGTCGAACTGCTCAGCAGAAGCCTTATAACCAATCCGCAGAGGAAGACTCATGTCGCCACCCTAGTGCGGTGAGGCGAGCGCTGATGGCCCGGCCGGGCAGGCCTGTGGATCCACGGATGACGACGCGCGGCATGGATCGATCTGGGCGTCTCGGATTTAGTGGGAGGACGCCATCTCAGGTACCCTCGTCGGCGGTGGCGTGTCCGAGCGGCCTAAGGAGCACGCCTCGAAAGCGTGTGAGGGTGCAAGCCCTCCGTGGGTTCAAATCCCACCGCCACCGCCAGCCAGATGAGATGCCCCGGGAGCGTGCGACCGGGGCCTTCTCATGTGGCGGTGGCGAGGGCGATGCCGGGAGTCGGTTGCTAGCGCCACGAAGGAGTGGGAGAGCCGACGTCGGCGTCCCACCGCAGCCCCGGCGAGTGACAGCCCCGCGACCTGAGACTTCGCCGGCGCCGGTAAAGGTGCGGAACTGTCGCGGAAACTCGCCACCGACGCGGCGATTTTCACGTCACGGGCGAGCTTCCGCGCCAACCGAGCGGGCAGCTCGACCAGGTCAGTCGCGAACGGTGAACTCTTGAGCCGACCCGCCCGCAACCTCGTAGGACCACAGCTCGGCGGACTGACCGACGGGGCGCGGCTGGCCCTCGTGTGGACGGGAGGCCTGACCCGACTCGTCTGCGGGACGGCCGCCATGCCCGTCGGCGAAGCTGCGCGACGTCGCCCAACCCTGGAAGGACTCCTCGTCCGCCCACCGCGTCAGCACCAGCCAGACGTTGCGTCCGTCGGTGGGACGCAGCAGCTCGAAGCCCTCGAACCCGGGCTGACCGTCAACGGCTCCGGCACGCGCCGCGAAGCGGCGGGCGAGCTCGTCGCCACTGTCTGCGGGAACGGTGATTGCATTGATCTTGATAACGCTCATGCCCCCATCCTCTCCCGAATCCGTGAGGCCCGGCAGACCGCTGCACCGTGGGCGACAATGGTGGGCGTGACCGACGACGACAGCACGCTCCACCGACTCCAGGCTCAGTTATGGCCCGGGTTCCTCCTCGTGGCCATGGGCGCCGGGGCGCTCTGGTGGCAGCGCGGCGCCGGTGAGTCAACGCTCGGCCGGGCCGTCCTCATGGCGGTCCCCGTCCTCCTCGTCGTAGGCGTGCTCCTGCTCCTACGTGCGGTCAAGCTCAAGGAGCAGGCCGAGGCTCAGTCGACCATCACGAACAAGGCGACAGCACGCAATCCACCGGCCGGCAAGACACCGGAACCAAAGAGCACCACCTTAAAGAGGACCACCGCAGGCCAACCGGGCAAGAAACGGCCCGCACAGGAGCGCGGCTGGAAGCCCGACGAGGCACCGACCAACCCCGGCGAGCGACCGTAGAGCTCTTGCCTGAGCACGGCCCCAGCACCAGGCCTTCGGCTGCGGACCACACAGGAAGTGCTCCGAGACTGACGGTTCCTTCCGTGGGAAGAAAGCCGAGGTCAGTGGGCCAGGCCGTAGAGGCGGTCGCCCGCGTCGCCGAGGCCGGGGACGATGAAGCCGTGCTCGTTCAGCCGCTCGTCGATGGCGCCGGTCACGAGGGTGATGGGCGGCGCGACCTCGGCGAGGGAGGTCTGCACGTGCTCGACACCCTCGGGGGCGGCGAGCAGAGTGACGGCCGTGATGTCGTTCGCGCCCCGTTCGACGAGGAACTTGATGGCGTCGACCATTGAGCCGCCGGTGGCGAGCATCGGGTCGAGGACATAGACCTGGCGCCCGGACAGGTCGTCCGGCAGGCGGTTGGCATAGGTGGTCGGCTCGAGGGTCTCCTCGTCGCGCTGCATGCCGAGGAAGCCGACCTCTGCGGACGGCAGCAGCCGGACCATTCCCTCGAGCATGCCGAGGCCGGCGCGCAGGATCGGAACGATGAGGGGCTTGGGGTTTGACAGCTTGATGCCGGTGGTCGGCGCCACCGGGGTCGAGATCTCGAACGGCTCGACGCGCACCTCACGGGTGGCCTCGTACGCGAGGAGGGTCATCAGCTCCTCGGCCAGCCGGCGGAAGGTCGGGCTGTCGGTCCGCTCGTCGCGCAGGTAGGTGAGCTTGTGCTGGATGAGCGGGTGGTCCGGGTTGATGACTCGCATGTAGGAAACTTATCGCGTGACGCAGCACCGGTGGGCACCGTATGACGCGTGGATGGATGAGCCCCTCCGCCTCGCGCAGGCCTGCCTGCCGCACGGGGATGTTCCCGTCGGCGCAGTGGTATGCGACGCGGACGGGGTCGTCATCGGCACCGGCCACAACGTCCGGGAGCGGGACGGTGACCCAGCGGGCCACGCGGAGATCGTCGCCCTGCGCGCGGCGGCCAGGACTCGCAACGACACCGGCGCCGGCAGCCACGACATCGATGGCGACAGCCGCCCGTCCTGGCGCCTGGACGGCTGCACCCTTGTCGTCACGCTCGAGCCGTGCGTCATGTGCACCGGAGCCCTCATCCAGTCCCGAGTGGACCGGGTCGTCTTCGGCGCCTGGGACGACAAGGCCGGGGCCTGCGGCTCGGTGTGGGACCTGGCCAGGGACCGGGCGTCGCTGCACCGCGTCGAGGTCGTTTCCGGGGTCCGGGAGGCCGAGTGCGCCGCGCTGCTGCGCGAGTTCTTCCGGACACGCCGAGAGCCCTGACGTCCCCAGTCACAGCAGTCCCACCTGTCACACTTTCGCGTAGACCGCGCTGTGCTGTGCCCGCAGCGTGGTGACGTGATCCGTTGACCGCCTGAGGAGACGCCTGCGATGCCCCCGATCAAGAAGATCGTGACCTGGATCGTCGTCATCTTCCTCCTCTATGCCATCCTCACGAGCCCGCAGAACGCCGCCGACATCTTCCGCAACATCTGGGACATCATCTACGGCGGGGTCCGGAACATCTTCGAGTTCTTCAACTCGCTGCTGACGTCGGGCTGATCCCGGAGCCGCCATGGCCTACGACGACGGACCCATCCAGCAGTTCGCCACCAGAAGCGACCGTGGTCCCGGTCGGCGCCGCGGACGTCGCGCAGACCTCGCCCGGGACCGCATCAGTGCGGACATCGAGCGGGCCGAGCGCAATCCTCATCTGCGTGACCACCTGAGCGAGTCGGAGCGGATCCGCGTGGGCGTCCGGCAGCACCCGGTCGTCCTGCTCAAGCCGGTGCTGGCGACGGTGATCGCCTTCGCCCTTCTGCTGCGCTCCCTCAGCGACAACAGCGCCCTGAGCTCGACCCGACAGTTCTTCCTCATCGTCCTCGCGGTCGCCGTCGGGTGGCTGGGGGTCCGCTGGCTGCAGTGGAGCCGGAACTTCTTCCTCGCGACGGACCAGCGCGTGCTCAAGATGTACGGCGTGCTCTCGACGACCGTGGACAGCATGAAGGTCCAGAAGGTCACCGACATGAAGTACCACCGCAGCTTCCTCGGGGAGATCCTCGGCTACGGCAGCATCACGATCGAGAGTGCCGGGCAGGACCAGGCGCTGCACGACATCGACTTCATCCCGTACCCGCGGGAGAACTACCAGGAGCTCTCGCACATCATCATCGGTGAGGATCCGCGCACCGGCGGCATCAAGAAGCACCGGTTCCGCCGTCGCGTCGAGGCGATGACGCGTCGCCGCGCGGGCGACGGGTTCGAGCCCGATGAGCTGGGCTACGACGAGGACGCGCCCCCGATCAGGCCCCACGACACGGGTCCACGGATGCTCTACTCGTCCGATGACGGTCGTTCGGCGCAGACCTCGCCCATCCCGATCTATCCCCCGGGCTACTTCGACGACGACAGCGGCGACGACGACGACCGCCGCCGTGGCTGAGGTCTACTCGCCCAGCACCCGGTCGAGGTAGTCGTTGGTGAAGACCCGCGCCGGGTCGAGCACGTCCCGGTGCTCCCGGAACTCCCCGAACCGCGGATACAGCTCGCTGAACCGGTCGGCATCGAGCGTGTGCATCTTGCCCCAGTGCGGCCGGCCATCGTGCTCGGCGACAATCGCCTC
>JAAYSB010000402.1 GCA_012518475.1 Intrasporangiaceae bacterium
CGAGGTCGAGCCGCTCGTCGACCTCAATGGGCTCGTGCAGCGGGCCGCGGGCGGGGCCGCGACGTTCGTCCTCCACGAGGAGGCGACCGATCCGCTGGCGGGAGCGGATCTGCCGGCCGACGGGGACGTCCTGCTCGTGGTCGGACCGGAGGGTGGGATCACCCCCGACGAGCTCGCGGCGCTGACCGACGCCGGCGCACAGGTCGTTCGACTCGGACACACGGTGCTGCGGAGCTCATCCGCGGGACCGGCCGCGATCGCTGTCCTCAGCGCGAGCGGTCGCTGGCGCTGAGCAGCACCATCACTCCTGCGTCGGCGGCTCGCCGGGGCCGATGAAGAAGGGGATGCTCGTCTCGGCGTTGACGCTCTCGCCGTCCTTCATGCTCAGCTCGAACACCCGGATGCGGTACAGCCCGTTGTCGAGTCCGGTGAGCGGGATCTCGTAGGTGCCCCGCGCCGGTCCCCCCGCGCTGGCTGTGCCGAAGCCCGAGGAGATCACGCTGCCGTCCGTGTCGTCGATGAGCTCCCAGTTGAACGTGGCCTCGAAGACGGTTGCCTCACCGGTGACCGTGACATCAGGGCCGTCGAGATTCGCATAGCGGGTGGGGTAGGTGATCCAGATCGGCGCGAGGTCCTCGTAGTAGAGGTCCGGCGACGCCGGCCGGCTGTAGGACCGGGTGACCGGCAGGTGACCGAGCAGGGAGGTCGACCCGTCGCTGATCTCGAACTGCACCGGGAGGTTGCCCTGCCCGACGACGGCCTGGGCCGTCCACACGAGCTGCTGGACCGCGATGCGGGCCTCCTCCGCGTCGTTCGCGGCAGTGCCCGGGCCGTTGAGAACGATCCTGATGCCGTCCGGGCCGGCCTGCACCGAGTCGACGGCCACGTCGTACCAGAAGCTCAGGTAGCCGTCCGTATACGGCGGGGCGCTGTGCATCGCCATGTCCAGCGCCGCCTCGAGTCGCTGCTCCACCGGCGCGCCGCGCTCGACCCCCTCGGCGTTGAGCCACTCCCGGTAGAGCCGGATCATCCGCAGGTCGTCGCCGATGTGGGCCGGGTAGTAGACCGGCAGGGCAGCGAGCGTCGGGTGGGTCGAGGGCGGCACCTCTGGCTCCCCGGTCGCGTTGTCCGTCGGGGCCCCGGTGGCAGCATCGGTGCCCGTCGGCTCCGGGCTCGCCGGCTCTGTGGGCTCGGTCGGTTCGGTCGTGCCGGGCGTCGTCTCCTGCGCGGTCGGGGTCGCGGAGCCCGTGGTGCCCGGGGTGAGCGGCTCCGCGCCGGGGGTGCCGCCGAGGAGTCCGCTCAGCGCGAGCGCCAGGGCAGCGACGAGGGTCGCTGCCACGAGAGGCAGGACCCAGCGGCTCGTGCCCAACCGGGTCGACCCTCCTCGAGCCCCCGCCTGCTCGAGGATGAGGTCGAGCCGGTGGTTCGGGGCCGCCGCGTTCGCCCGTGCCTCGAGCGCAGCCCTCAGGCGGGTCTCGACATCGGCGTGCTCATCGTGCTCCTGGCGACGCCGGCTCAGGTCGTCTGCCATGTCACTCACCGTCCCGGTCCTTCACTGTGGTCCGTCCTTGTGTCCCTGTGCTGGCGAGCAGCGTGCGCAGTCTGCCCAGTCCGCGGTGCGCGTGGGTCTTGACCGCGCCGCGGCTGATGTCGAGAGTGTCGGCGATCTCGGCCTCGGAGAGGCCGCTGTAGTAGCGGAGGATGAGTACTTCACGCTGCTTGTCGGAGAGCTGGCTCAGGGCGGCGAGCATCTCCTCGTGCTGCACGTGCTCCAGAGCGAGGTGCTCGGCGCTCTCGGTGGCCTCGTCCGCTCCGGTGCGCTGCACATACCGCTCGACGACTCCCCGGTGCCGCAGGGCGGACCGGGCGCTGTTGATGACGGTTCGCCGCACATAGCCGAGCGCAGCGTGGCTGTCCCGCAGCCGTCCCCATCTCTGGTGGACGGCGACGAGGGCGTCCTGGACGATGTCCTCTGCCAGGGTCGTGTCGCCCACCATGAGGTAGGCCAGGCGCACCAGCCCGTGCCAGTGCGCGGCATACAGGTCGCTCACGCCGGCGTCGGCCGGGGAGAGGCTGCGCGCTGCGCTCATGGATGCCATTGTCACGTGAACAGGACGCGCGGGGGCGCTTATGGGTTGACACGTCCCCGGTCCGGTAGGACGAGCGCGCGTCGTGTTGACTAGGGGCATGACCGACAAGAGCACCGATCCGCACTGCCTGTTCTGCAAGATCGTCGCCGAGAAGGTCCCGGCGGAGGTCGTCGCCAGCAACGACAAGGCCATCGCCTTCCGCGACCTCAATCCGCAGGCGCCGACGCACGTCCTCGTCATCCCGCGTCGCCACGGCGCCAACGCCGCTGAGAGCGCGGAGCACGGCCTCATGGACGCCCTCGTCTCCCTCGCCGCCGAGGTGGCCGAGGAGGAGGGGCTGACCCACGGCTACCGGCTCGTGCTCAACACCGGCCCGGACGCCGGGCAGGCCGTGTTCCATACGCACCTGCACCTCGTCGGCGGCCGGAACCTCGGCTGGCCGCCGGGCTGAGGTCTGCAGCCCGACCCGTGGTGGGGGTCGGTGCACGCACATAGACTGCGGAGACGATGACTGAACCCACCATGCCCCCGAGCGACGCGCCCGATCCGCGCGAGCGGCCCCGTCCGACCCACACCGTCGTCATCCCCGACGACGTGCAGATGGTGACCCTTCTGGGTCCGAGGGACGAGATGCTGCGCACGATCGAACGGGCCTTCCCCCGTCTCGTCGTCCACGCCCGCGGCAACGAGATCTCCCTGACCGGACCGCAGGACGACGTCCAGTCCGTCGAGCGGCTCATCGACGAGCTGCTCGAGATCATCGCGACCGGCCAGCCGCTCAACCGCGACGCCGTGGAACGCTCGATCGGTATGCTCCGCGCCCAGACCCGGGAGCGGCCCGCCGAGGTCCTCACCGCCAACATCCTCTCGAGCCGCGGCCGCACGATCCGGCCGAAGACGCTCGGCCAGAAGCAGTACGTCGATGCCATCGACACGAACACGATCGTCTTCGGCATCGGCCCGGCCGGCACCGGCAAGACCTATCTCGCCATGGCCAAGGCGGTCGCCGCCCTGCAGAACAAGCAGGTCAACCGCATCCTCCTCACCCG
>JAAYSB010000403.1 GCA_012518475.1 Intrasporangiaceae bacterium
TCGGAGGGTCCCCGGGCAGCAAGTCCCGGGTGATCCGCCCCGCACCGAGATTGAGGGAGATGGCGACGTCGGGTTCCTCGTCCATGCCGATGCCGAGCTCGAGCGAACCGCCACCGATGTCGATCATGAGCAGGGTGCCGGCCGACCAGCCGAACCAGCGACGTGCGGCGAGGAACGTGTGCCGGGCCTCGTCGACCCCGGACAGAACGTCGAGCTTGACGTCGTGGGCGGCTCGGACCGCGTCGAGGACCGCGTCCCCGTTCGGGGCGTCCCGCACTGCGGAGGTGGCGAACCCGACGACGGACTGCGCGCCCTTCTCGTCGGCCAGGTCGAGGCACTCGCCGACGAACTCGATGAGCCGGTCGCGACCCTCGTCCGCGATCAGACCCCCGTCGGTCACGTGCTCCGAGAGCCGCAGCGTGATCTTGTGCGAGGAGTCGGGCAGCGGGTGGGCGCCCGGGTAGGCGTCGACGATGAGGAGATGGACGGTGTTCGAACCGACGTCGATGACACCAAGGCGCATAGAGACCACAGTAGTAGCGCGTGGCAGGAGCGCGTGCGGCGGTCGCGGCCACATAGTCTGGGCTGGTGCCTGAGACCGACCTCGACATCCCCCGCATCTGGGTGGAGTTCACCGACCCGGCCAACTCCGAGCAGCGGTTCCGGTGCGACCTGACCTGGCTGACCTCGAGCTGGACGTGCATCTTCGGGGCCGGTTGCCAGGGCATCTACGCCGACCGTCCCGACGACGGTTGCTGCACCCTCGGCGCCCACTTCACCGACAAGGACGACCTCGAGCGGGTGCGAGAGATCGCCGATGAGCTCGGCGAGGACGAGTGGCAGCACCGGCCCGGAGCGCCTGGGTTCCGACCCGACGGCACCCTCCGGACCGGAGCCTGGACCGAGAAGGAGGACGGTGTCCGCAAGACCCGTACCGTCGACGGCGCCTGCATCTTCCTCAACCGGCCCGGGTTCCCCGCCGGCTCGGGCTGCGCGCTGCACCAGCACGCGGTCCTGACCGGACGGCCGCCGCACACGACCAAGCCGGATGTCTGCTGGCAGCTGCCGATCCGCCGCTCCTACCGCACCGTCAAGCTCCCTGACGGGAGCAGCTATCTCGAGACGACCATCACCGAGTACGACCGCCGCGGCTGGGGACCCGGCGGGCACGACCTCGACTGGTACTGCTCGGGCAACTCCGAGGCGCACATCGGCCGGGAGCCGGTGTTCCGCAGCAACAAGGACGAGCTCATCGAGCTCATGGGCGAGGACGGGTATGCCGCCCTCGTCGTCCGCTGCGAGGCCCACCTGACCGCCGTCAAGGGTGCCCAGACCGTGCGATCGCGCAAGATGCTCCCACTCCTGGTCCACCCGGCCACTCTCGCCGCCGACGGGCCGCGCAAGGCGGCCGCGAAGAAGGCAGCCGCCAAGCGGGCTGTGGCCCGCAAGTCCGCGCATCCGCCGCACGCCACGAACACCGAACCCTGCTGAGGACTCCTGAGACCGTGGGCGACCCCATCCCGAGTCCGAACATCTGGAACGACCCGGACGTCTACGAGGTCGAGAACCACGCCGTCGACCGGTCCGAGCGGATCGAGGCAGCCATGCTCGGTCACCGGCCGATCCAGGACGCCACCGTTCTCGACCTCGGCTGCGGCAGCGGATTCCATCTCGAGCGGTGGGTGGACTACGGGGCGACGGCGGTGATCGGGTGCGAACCGCATACCCCCTTGGCACAGCGGGCGAGAGCGCGCGTGGCGACGCTGGATCCCCACAAGCAGCAGCGCATCTCAGTCGTCGAGGCCGGGGCGGAGGACCTGCCGGTGCCGGACCGCTCGGTCGACGTCATGCACGCCCGCTGGGCCTACTTCTTCGGCTCGGGCTGTGAGCCGGGCCTGGCAGAGCTCGACCGGATCATGGCACCGGGAGGGGTGGCCTTCGTCATCGACAACGACGTGAGCGTCCCGTCGACGTTCGGGCGCTGGTTCACGACCGCCTATCCCGCCTACGACGCTGAGGCGACCGAGCGGTTCTGGCGCCGGGTCGGCTGGGAGCGCGAGGTCGTCGGCATCACGTGGGAGCTCGACTCGCGGCAGGACCTGGAAGCGGTCGTGCGGATCGAGTTCCCCGGACCCGCTGCCGAGGAGATCCTCGCCTCGCACGACGGGCTCGTCGTCGACTACTCCGTCGTCCTGCGGACGCGGCGGTACTGAGCTCCTGCACCGCGCCTCCTCGGACGCCTCATTGACGCCGGCCTTGTTCACTCGGGAGGGTCGAGAGATGAGTGAAGACACGAAGATCACCGTGGAACGCACCATCGACGCCTCGGCCGACGCGCTGTTCAACGTCCTGAGCAACCCTGAGCGGCACGTTGAGCTCGACGGCTCGGGCTTCGTCCGCAGCGCGGACCGCACCAACCGGATCCAGCAGGTCGGCGACGTGTTCACGATGAACATGGAAGGCGACCACATGGGTGGCGAGTACCAGACGGACAACCACGTGACCGGCTTCGACGAGAACCGGCTCCTTGCGTGGCAGACCGCACCCGCCGGCACCGAGCCGAAGGGCTGGCAGTGGGTCTGGGAGCTGGAGCCGCAGGGACCGGACTCGACCCTCGTGCGGCACACCTACGACTGGAGCGGTGTCACCGACCAGGAGCTGCTCAAGAAGGTCTCCTTCCCGCTCGTCTCGCAGTCCGACCTCGAGGACACCCTCGGCAAGCTGGCCGAGTCGGTCAGCAGCTGACCCGGCCTTCGCCCGAGCGGGCCTGAACAGTTCCTGACAGCCCCTCCGTCCTCTCGCGGCTGCGAGAGAACGGAGGGGCTGTCGGTCGTCTCGCCTAAGGTCATGGGCATGGCAGGGAGAACGGCTGGCAAGACTGCGGGCAGGGCACGGGCCACACGCCCCGGATACCGCTGCGCCGAGTGCGGCTGGCAGGCCGTCAAGTGGGTGGGCCGGTGTGGCGAGTGCCAGGCCTGGGGCACCGTCGAGGAGGTCGGCGTCGTCGCGGGGCCCCGCACGGTTCACGCGGCTCGGGTCACGACGCCTGCCCAGCCCATCGGCGAGGTCGACCTCGAGTCCGCTCAGGCGCGGCCCACCGGCGTCAGCGAGTTCGACCGGGTCCTCGGAGGCGGTCTCGTCCCCGGCGGCGTCGTGCTCGTGGCGGGCGAGCCGGGCATCGGCAAGTCCACGCTCCTGCTCGACGTGGCCGCGCGGGCGGCGCGTGGATCGGACGCCGCGGGCTCGGTCGGGCCCACCCGAACCGCGCTCTATGTCAGCGGTGAGGAGTCGGCCGCCCAGGTGCGCGCTCGGGCCGAGCGCATCGAGGCGATGGCCAAGACCTTGTTCCTCGCCGCCGAGACCGACCTGGCGACGGTCCTCGGCCAGATCGACGAGATCGGCCCGGACCTGCTCGTCGTCGACTCGGTGCAGACCATCGCGAGCGCCGAGGTCGACGGTGCGGCCGGCAACGTGAGCCAGGTCCGTGAGGTTGCAGCCGCCCTCATCGCCGTTGCCAAGGCCCGGGGCATCGCAGTGCTGCTCGTCGGGCACGTGACCAAGGACGGCTCGATCGCCGGTCCGCGCGTCCTCGAGCACCTCGTCGACGTCGTCATCCAGTTCGAGGGTGACCGCCACTCCCGGCTGCGGCTCGTGCGCGCGGTGAAGAACCGGTTCGGCCCGACCGACGAGATCGGCTGCTTCGACCTCTCCGACGTCGGGATCGTCGGTCTTCCGGACCCGAGTGGGCTGTTCACCTCCGACCGGACCCTCAGCGTTCCCGGAACGTGCATGACGGTCACCCTCGAGGGCCGTCGGCCGCTGCTCGCCGAGGTCCAGTCGCTCGTCGCCGAGTCCACCCTGCCCCAGCCACGTCGGGCCACGAGCGGTCTCGACTCCGCCCGTGTGCAGATGATCCTCGCGGTGCTCGATAAGCGCGCCCACCTCGGCGCCGGTCGCAACGACACGTTCGTCTCCACCGTCGGCGGAGTGCGCCTCTCCGAGCCTGCGGCCGATCTGGCCATCGCGCTCGCCCTGGCCAGCGCCGTGCTCGACCAGCCGCTGTTCTCGCGACTCGTCGCCATCGGGGAGGTGGGACTCTCCGGCGACATCCGCCCGGTCGTCGGCATGGGCCGGCGGCTCTCCGAGGCGGCTCGGCTCGGCCTGACCCATGCGGTCGTCCCCCGCGGCACAGCGGGGTCGGTTCCGGTCCCGCAGGGCCTGACCGTCTTCGAGGCGGCGGACCTGCCCAGCGCCGTGCGCGCCGTCCTCGGGCGCGACGAGGACAACGGCTAGGATCGGACCTCGTGACCCAGGAAGAGCTGCTCCGCGCCTCTCTTGCGGCCGTCGCGCCGGGGACCGAGCTGCGCGACGGTCTCGAGCGCATCCTCCGGGGCCGCACCGGCGCCCTGATCGTCAGCGGCCACGACAAGGTCGTGGACAAGATCGCCACCGGCGGCTTCCCCCTCGATATCGAGTTCTCGGCCACCCGGCTGCGGGAGCTGTGCAAGATGGACGGCGCCGTCATCCTCGACCGGGAGCACACCCGGATCCTGCGTGCGGCGACCCAGCTCGTCCCCGACGCGAGCATCGAGACCAGCGAGTCCGGCACCCGGCACCGCACGGCCGAGCGAGTGGCCAAGCAGACCGGCTTCCCGGTCATCTCGGTGAGCCAGTCGATGCACATCATCGCCCTCTATGTCGGTGACCGGCGGGTCGTCCTCGAGGACAGCGGAGACATCCTCGCTCGCGCCAACCAGGCTCTCGCGACCCTCGAGCGCTACAAGCAGCGCCTCGACGAGGTTGCGAGCACGCTGTCCGCCCTCGAGATCGAGGACCTCGTCACTGTCCGGGACGTCACGAGCGTGCTCCAGCGTCTCGAGATGGTCGGCCGGATCCACGAGGAGATCGCCGACTACGTCCTCCAGCTCGGCGTCGACGGCCGGCTGCTCAGCCTCCAGCTCGAGGAGCTCACCGCCGGCCTGAGCGACGACCTCTCCCTCGTCCTGCGCGACTATCACAACGAGGCCCGACAGAGCACCACCGTCGAGGAGGCTATCGAGGCCCTCACAGCACTGGACTCCGTCGAGCTGCTCGATCTGTCCAGCGTGGCCCGGGCCGTCGGGTTCCCGGTGAGCGGGGATGCCCTCGACAGCTCGGTCAGCCCGATCGGCCACCGGCTGCTGTCCAAGATCCCCCGCCTGCCCGGGGCCATCATCGACCGTCTCGTCGACCACTTCGGCAGCCTCCAGCGCCTTCTCTCCGCCACCGTCGACGAGCTCATGGAGGTCGAGGGCGTCGGTGAGGGCCGCGCCCGCGCGGTCCGTGACGGCCTGTCCCGACTCGCCGACTCGAGCATCCTCGACCGCTACGTCTAGTGCCGACACCCGTCGTGCGGACACCGGCAGGGCTGCACACCCCCGTTCTCGACTGGTTCGCCGAGCATGCCCGCGACCTGCCCTGGCGGGCCCCGCAGTGCCCTCCCTGGGGCGTCTTCCTCAGCGAGGTCATGGCCCAGCAGACCCCCCTCGCCCGTGTCGAGCCCGTCTGGCGGGCCTGGATGCGCCGCTGGCCCACCCCTGCCGACCTCTCGGCGGACTCCCCGGGTGAGGCGGTGCGGGCCTGGGACCGGCTCGGCTATCCGCGTCGTGCCCTGCGCCTCCACGAGGCCGCGACCGTCATGGTCGAGCGGTTCGACGGCGAGGTGCCAGAGCACGAGTCCGACCTGCTCACCCTTCCCGGGGTCGGGGTCTACACCGCCGCAGCCGTGGCTGCCTTCGCCTTCGGCCGCCGTGCGGTCGTCGTCGACACCAATGTGCGCCGGGTACAGGCCCGGCTCGTCACGGGCACCGAACACGCTGCGCCCTCCCTCACCCGGGCCGAACAGCGCCTGGCTGCCGACCTCCTCCCCGCGGACGACTCGGACGCCGCCACGTGGAATGTCGCCGTCATGGAGCTCGGCGCCCTCGTCTGCACGGCGCGCAGCCCCCGCTGTGAGGACTGCCCCGTCCTCGACCAGTGCCGGTGGGTGGCACTCGGCCGCCCCGCCTACACCGGGCCACCACGACGCGGCCAGGCATGGACCGGCACCGACCGCCAGGTCCGCGGCGAGATCGTGCACCGGCTCCGGCTCAGCGAGAGCCCACTGCCGCGAACGTCTCTGGCCGACAGCGGCCCGGACCCCGAACAGGTCGACCGCTGCCTGGCCGCCCTCATCCATGACGGGTTGGTCGAGCCGGTCGGACCGGACTCGTTCGCACTCCCCGCGTGACCAGGAGGCAGACTGGTCCTGTGGACAGGGGCGGGACGGCACGACGCGTGTGGGGACGCATCCTCGCGACTCTGCCCCTGGCAGCGCTCCTGCTGGCTGCCACGCTCGTCAGCGCCGCTCCGGCCCGAGCCGACTCGGGACTGGAGGTCTCATCGACCAGCCGCTACACCGTCGACCTCGCAAGGCAGTCGGTGGCTGCGTCGATGACGATCACGCTCGGCAACTCTGTGCCCGACGAGGGAATCCGCTACTTCTACTTCGACGCGTACGCCCTGCCGCTGCCCGCGGCCGCCGCGGATGTGCAGGCCCTGAGCGAGGGCACCAGCCTGCCGGTCCGAACCAGCGCCATCGACGGCGAGCCCGGCTACCTGGCCTTCGAGATCGCTTTCCCACCGCTGCACTACCGGCAGACCCGCACGATCGAGCTGACCTTCACTCTGACCGGGCAGCCGCCACGGGCCGATGATCCGACCCGGATCGGGCCCACCCACGCAACGTTCCCGGTGTTCGGCCCGGGCGACCCGGGGCACAACACCGTCGAGGTCGTCGTCCCTGTCGGGGCCGTGGTCGACAGCACCGTCGCGTCCTTCGAGCGACGGAGCGGCGGGGACGGCGCCACCGAGGTCTATGCCA
>JAAYSB010000404.1 GCA_012518475.1 Intrasporangiaceae bacterium
CGAGGTCGACCACCCAGCCGGCCGCGATGCCGCTGAGCGCTCCGACGGCCGAGCCGCGGGTCAGTGCGACGGCGATCACCGGCAGGAGCACGAGATCGGGGACGACCGCCCACCCCCGGGCGCGGAGGGTGACGACGACGAAGGCTGCCACGACGCACAAGGCGAGAGCGAGGACGATCCGCAGGTGCCGTCCCACGTCACTCACCGGTCTCGTCGGTGCTCGTTCCCGGCACGATGACCGCGACGACGTCGAGACGTCCCACGTCCACAGCGGGTGTCACGGCAGCTGTCACGCCGACGCGGCCGCGGCTGGGATCGACTCGGCTCACTGTGCCGATCGGCAGGCCGGCGACGAAGGGGACGTTGTCGGGAGAACCGATCGTGCGCAGAACCTCGCCCTCGCCGAGCTCACCGAAGGCGATGGCGGTGAAGGTCAGCTCTCCGCTCTCGCGGGGCGCCGGCATGCTCGTTCCGGGAGGACCCACGGTGCCGAGGAGGCCCGAGGCGTCGGCGCGAGCGCCCATGACGAGGTCGGGGGAGCCGATGATGAGGACGTCACTCGTCGTGGCACCCACGCGCACGGTTCGTCCGACGAGCCCGTCGATCGAGACGATGCTCTGATCGAGTCCGATCCCGTCCCGCTCCCCCACGTCGATGGTGAGCCGCTCCGGACCGGTCGGCCCGACGGCGCCGATCGCGACGACTCGGGCCAGGACGACCGTGTGGCCGGACGCGCGGAGCAGCGTGACGTGCTCGGTCTCGAGCAGGCTCAGGCTGGAGGCCGAGGCTGCCTGGTCGGCCTCGGCCAGACTGAGGCGCGCAGACAGCTCGGTCTCGGTCAGGGTGCTCGCCGCCGGGGCGGGGAAGGTGCCGGCGATGGCCGTGAGCACAGGTCCGGTGACGGTCGCGCCCGCGGTGCGCAGCGACTCTGGCAGCCCCGATCGCTCGTTCGCAGCGTCCAGCCCCAGGACGAGCCCGGTGAGCAGCACGGCGACGAGCAGGGCGACTCGGGTCGCGCGGGACCCGGTCGCCGTCGAGGTCTCCCGGCTCATCCGCGGCGGACGTCGGACAGGATCCGGCTGAGGGAGGCGAACTCCTCCACACACCGCCCGGAGCCCCGAGCGACAGCTCGCAGGGGATCGTCGGCGACGCGCACGGGGACCCCCAGCTCGTGGCGCATCCGCTCGGTCCAGCCGCGCAGCAGGGCGGCTCCTCCGGTCAGGGTCACGCCGCTGTCGAGAATGTCGCCGGCCAGCTCCGGAGGGCAGACGTCGAGGACGTTGCGCACGGTGTCGGTGATGGTGATGACGGGGGTCTCGATGGCTCGGCGGATCTCGGCGCTGCCGACCTGAACGGTCTTGGGGAGCCCGGTGACCAGGTCGCGGCCGCGGACCCGGGTACTGAGCTCGGCGCTGAGGGGGAAGACGGAGCCGAGGGCGACCTTGATGTCCTCGGCGCTGCGCTCGCCGAGGAGGAGCGAGTACTGGGACTTCACGAAGGCGATGATCGCCTCGTCGATCTCGTCACCGCCGACGCGCACGGACTTCGAGGTGACGATGCCGCCGAGGGAGATGACGGCGACATCCGTCGTCCCTCCCCCGATGTCGACGATCATCTGGGCTCGGGTCTCGTGGACCGGCAGCTCCGCCCCGAGAGCGGCGGCCATGGCCTCCTCGACGATGTAGACGCGGCGGGCCCCGGAGCGCAGCGCACTGTCCTCGAGGGCGCGGCGCTCGACACCGGTCACCTCACTCGGGACACAGACGACGATCCGCGGCCGGACGATCTTGCTCGGACCCACCTGCTCGACGAAGTAGCGGAGCATCCGCTCGGTGATGTCGGCGTCGCTGACCACGCCGTCCTTGAGGGGACGCACGGCCTCGACGTGGTCGGGAGTGCGGCCGAGCATCTCCTTGGCCTTGGTCCCGGCTGCGATGAGCCGCTGGGACCGCCGGTCGACGGCGACCACGGACGGCTCATCGAGCACGATGCCCTGGCCCTGCTGATAGATGACGGTGTTGGCCGTCCCGAGGTCGATGGCGAGGTCACCGACCCCGATCCTCGACCACCAGCTCGCCATGCTGTCAGGCTACGTGCGGGCGGTGGTCGAAGCGGTCAGGGCACGCCGGACCGGGCGCGCTTTGGCCGACTGCTATGCGCGCTCGTCCCACCAGTCCACGGCGAGGGCGACGAACGCTGCGGGGACGGCCGGCAGGAGCGCGAAGAGGCCGAG
>JAAYSB010000044.1 GCA_012518475.1 Intrasporangiaceae bacterium
GCCTGGGCGTCGGCGTCGGCAGCCTGGGCGTCAGCCTCGGCCTGGGCGCGACGGGCCTCGGCGTCGGAGCGGGCTGCCAGGTTCTCGCGCTCCCGCACCGCGCGCTCGTGCTCAGCGGCCTCGGCGCGCAGGCGCTCAGCCTTCTGACGCTGAGCGTCACCCCCGCGACCGCGCATCGCGACCAGGGCGATGATGGCGATGATCACGACAGCGGCGACCACCGCCCAGATGATCCAGTTGTTGTTGCCGTCCATGTGCTCTCCTCATGCTTGTACGAATACGCGGTCGATCCGGCACCGAATTCGACCGTACGCGGTGTGCGCCTCCTCGGGGACCCTGCGTACCCGGTGCATAGAGTGGGCACGTGGACGAGCCAGCACGTGATGACGCGGTTCCCCGGGGCGCTGCGACGCTGCGGCTGCGCGGCCAGGAGGTCTCCTCCGCACGCCCCGCGGTGATGGCGATCATCAACCGCACCCGGGACTCGTTCTGGGGTGGCAACCGGCACGCCGAGCTCGACTCGGCGATGGCCGCGCTCGCGACAGCGGTCGATCTCGGCGCCGAGATCGTCGACGTCGGGGGAGTGCGTGCCGGTCAAGAGGGCGAGGACGTCACCGCCGCCATGGAGATCGAGCGCGTGGTGCCATTCCTCGAGCGGGCGCGCGAGGCATACCCCACCGTCATCCTCAGCCTCGACACCTGGCGTTCCCAGGTCGCTTCGGCCGCCCGCGGACTCGTCGACCTCGTCAACGACACATGGCAGGGCGCCGATCCCGATCTCGTGCACGTCGCAGCGGAGCTGGGTGCCGGCTACGTCGTCTCCCACTCCGGTGGGCTGCCTCCGCGCACCGATCCGACGGCGGTGTCCTATCCGCCCGAGCCGGACGGAGTCCGGGCCGATGTGGTCAGGGTGCTGTCGACCGGTGCCGAGCGGGCCCTGGCAGCGGGCATCCCGGGCGACCGGATCCTTCTCGACCCGACTCTCGACTTCGGCAAGACGACCCAGCACTCGCTCACCCTGCTGCGGAGCTCCGCCGAGGTCGTCGCCCTCGGCTTCCCCGTCATGCAGGCGCTCTCCCGGAAGGACTTCGTGGGCGAGACCCTCGATCTCGAGGCGGACGAACGGCTCGAGGGAACCCTCGCGAGCACCGCCGTCGCCGCCTGGCTCGGGGTCACCGTCTTCCGGGCCCATGACGTGCGCGCCACCCGGCGGGTGCTCGACATGGTCGCCTCCATTCGCGGCGACCGGGATCCAGCGGTATCGGTCCGGGGAGTTCCAGCGCGGGTTGACGCGGCCGGTATGTGATCCTCATCGCTTCACCCGCGTGGAAGGCGCCGGAGAGTACTCGAAGCCAACGGCCTGGCCCTATCGTGGAGAGCGCACGCGGTCGGCGCCTGTGTCCCCATACCGGCGCCTTCCGCGTGAACCACGCTCGCTGTTGAGCGGAACCAGCTGGGTTCCGCCTGTTGGGAGGCATGAGTTCCGTGCGCATCGGTGTCCCGAGGGAGACTAAGTCCGGGGAGCGCAGGGTTGCTGCGACTCCCGCCACTGTGGCCAAGCTGCTCAAGCTGGGCTATTCGGTGGAGGTTGAGCGCGGCGCGGGTGCGTTGGCGAGCTTCTCCGATGCGGCGTTCGAGGCGGCGGGGGCCGAGGTTGTCGATGACCCGTGGGCTGCTGATGTGATCTTGAAGGTCAATGCGCCGACCGAGGCTGAGATCGGCCGGATGCGTGACGGTCAGTATCTGGCGTCGTTGCTGTCGCCGGCGATCAACCCGGATCTGGTGGAGTCGTTGCGCGCCAAGGGCGTGACGGCACTGGCGATGGATGCGGTGCCGCGGATCTCGCGGGCCCAGTCCCTCGATGTGCTGTCGTCGATGGCGAATATCGGTGGGTACCGGGCTGTGTTGGAGGCGGCGCAGGAGTTCGGGTCGTTCTTCACCGGTCAGGTGACGGCTGCGGGGAAGGTCCCGCCGGCGAAGGTCCTGGTCGTGGGTGCTGGCGTGGCGGGTCTGGCGGCAATCGGGACGGCCGGCTCGCTGGGTGCGATCGTGCGCGCGTTCGACTCC
>JAAYSB010000405.1 GCA_012518475.1 Intrasporangiaceae bacterium
ATGCGGGACCTGCGGATGCGGCTGCTGGCCGAGTACGGGCTCTCCGAGGAGGTCGAGCGCGACCAGTCTGTGCTCGCCCAGCACGCCTATCTATCGATGCCGCGCGTGGAGTCCGGTGACCTGACGACCTATCAGATGGGCCTGACCCCGGAGCAGGCCACGCGCCTGGAGGCGGCCATCGGCGCCCTGTCCGCACCCCGCCCCAACGACGAGACCGGCGAGAAGGACCTGCGCCCTAACCAGCAGCGACGACTCGAGGCCCTCCTCGACGTCTGTGAACGCTCCCAACGGTCGGAGGCCGACGACAAGCACGGTCCCGCCCGCGGCGACACGACCATGTTCATCACCGTCTCCCTCGACACCCTGCGCAACGGTCGCGGCGCCGGCGAGGTCATCCACTCCACCGCCGGCGGGACACTGCTCGGCGCGGCGACCCTGCGACGCCTCTGCTGCGACGGCGACCTCATCCCCATGGTCCTCGGAACCCACGGCGAGACCCTCGATGTCGGCATGACCAGGCGCCTCTTCACCCGCGCCCAACGACGCATCCTCTGGGAACGCGACCGCACCTGCACCTACCCCGGCTGCGACGCACCCGGCGCCTGGACCCGAGTCCACCACGTCCGACACTGGCTCGACGACGGCAAGACCGACATCGCCAACGCCGCCCTCCTCTGCCAACGACACCACACCCACGTCCACAAGAAGAGACTCTGGGCCGACGTCAGAACCACCCCCGACGAGCTCGGCAGATACGTCGTGTGGGACCTCGTCCCCGGCAGCTACGACCGACACCTCATCGAACACAACCTCGCCCGCGGCTGGACAGCCGCCTGAGGTCCAGCCGTCCCTCAACAGGGTGCGGCGGCGGCCTGCGACGCGTCAGGTCGATGACGATGCCTGTGTCCTCGCAAGGCGTCGCTGAATCGTCCGTGCAGCCCAGGTGGGGTGCAGCGGGTCCGAACGTGTCAGCCTGGGGTCATGGCGACACATCCCTACGAGCTGACGCTCAGCTGGACCGGGAACCGTGGCTCGGGGACGAGCGGCTACCGCGACTACGACCGATCGGTCACCGTCTGCGCTGACGGCCCGGAGAAACTCCAGCTCAGCGCGGATGCTGCGTTCCGTGGCGACCGGTCGAAGTGGAACCCGGAGCAGCTCCTCCTCGCCGCCCTGTCCGAGTGCCATTGCCTGTCGTTCCTCCACATCGCGGTGCTGCACGGCGTCACCGTTGTTGGGTATGAGGACGCACCCGTCGGCACCATCGTCCAGGAGGGCATCGGCGGACGCTTCACGAACGTCACGCTCCGTCCCACGGTGACGATCACCGACCCGGCGCACGCGGATCTGGTCCCCCGCCTGCACAAGGAGGCGGGTGCAGCCTGTTTCATCGCCTCGTCCATGAACTTCCCGGTCGGCCACGAGCCGACGACGCTGGTATCGACGGGCTGAATCAGCCGCGGATCCGGATCGGGTGGTCGGCGACGAGTCAACGACGTTCGCGGCGACAGGCTGACTCAGTCGCCGTTGACGAGTCGGGCGCTGGACTCCATGACGGTAATCGTCGTCGGGTTGCCGGTGATCGTGGCCGTGCCCGGGATGTCGTTCCAGTCCCCACCGTTGACCCGGAACTCCCCGCCGTAGGACACCACCGCATGGGCATCGAAGTCTCCACTCTGGGCGTACTCGTGCACCACGCTCCCGGAGGGATAGACCCCGCCGAGATCGGTGGTCGGACCCAAGGAGGCCCCGTCGCCGTAGTGGTACGTGATCGAGTCCAGTCGCGGCCTGATGTCGACCGTGAAGCCCAGGAGGTCGGTTGTGTCCACCTGATCGGGTCCGTACCCGTCGGCGAAGTCCACGCGGTAGTACGTCGGCAGGGTCACCAAGGTCGTGTTGCCCTCGGGCTGTGAGGACACCTCCGGCTTGGCGAACGGCGTGTCGTGGAAGGCCTCGATGATCATCGCCATGGTCAGCTGCGGGCCTGCGTCATCTCCGACGAGGTTCGGGTAGCAGGTCACGCCCCGCGGCTCCCACGCGCCCGGTGGGGTCTCGACCACCCGCCGATAGACCCGGGTAGCCGGGCCCTGTCCTTGGTCCTCGGTGTTGTTCGCACACGCCCGGATGGCAGCCTCACAGTAGAAGTCCCCGAGCCGGTCGTCCGGGCCAGA
>JAAYSB010000045.1 GCA_012518475.1 Intrasporangiaceae bacterium
TGACGTCGGTCCCGCCGGCCGGCAGGTGCTCGTTCTGATAGACGGCTGCGCTGAACTCGGCCACAGTCACTCCTTGGTCGGTTCGGTGTGGGTCACGTTGGTCGGGGTTGCTACTGGGTGGGTGTGTTCCGGCTGGGTCTCAGGCTCGACGAGGGGTTCCCCTGGGGGCTTGATCTGGTCAGGCTCCTCTGCAGTCTCCCCTACTGCGCCGTTGTCTGCTGACGCCTCACCCGCTGCATCTGCTGCTGAATCTGCTGCTGCATCGCCGGTTCCATGGTCAGGGACCGGCCCGAGCCTGGCCAGGGCAACGGTGATGTTGTCGTGGCCGCCGGCCTCGGTGGCGAAGTGGACGAGGCGCGCGGCGACGTCCTCCACAGAACCGGCGCCGGTCGCAGCCGCGCGCACCTGCTCGGCGAGCCGGCCCACCTCGCGGGCATAGTTCCAGAGCCCGTCGCTGCAGGCGAGCAGCCAGCCCTCGGTCGTGATCGGGAACCGGCCAATGACCGGGGTGACGTCCTCGGAGTCACGCCCGAGCCACCGGGTGATCGCGTGCGCCTGGGGTGAGGAGTAGGCCTGCTCGACGGTCGCTCCGGCATCGATGAGCGCCTCGGCGGCGGAGTCGTCACGGGTCAGCTGGACCGGCTCGCCCTCGTCCGGGATCCAGTAGGACCGTGAGTCCCCGAGGTTGCCGGCCCAGGCCACCGGCCCGTCGACCTCAGCCTCGAGAAGGACACACGTGAAGGTCGCCGAGGCGGGGCTCTCCGAGCCCTGTTCGGTATGCGCCACGATCGCCGCCTGCGCAGCGGCGGCCGCTGCGGTGATCGCCTGGTGCACCGCGGCCTCGCGCGACTCCGGCGTGCCCAGCCCCTGACCGACCGGCGCCCGCAGCACGTCACGGGCGGCCCGCGCCCCGGCGAGGGAGGCCACATCGGAGTCGGTGGAGCTGGACACCCCGTCGAGGACGATGAGGACGCAGCGTTCCCCCGGGGACTCACTGGACACCAGGGCGAGTGCGTCCTCGTTGCGCTCTCTGCGTGCACCCCGGTCGCAGACGCCGGCGACCCACGCGGCCGGCGTCTCGCGGAAGTGGTCGCGCTCGCTCGGGGCCTTCGTGCCGCACTGCTCGCAGTACAGGTCGGCATCGACGGTGCCCCCGCACTCCTCACAGGGACGACGACCTGCCGGCGCAGCGGCGTCGGTGAGCAGGTGGGTCGGCCGGCTCACCGGGAGGGACCCCGGCCGCTCCACCCGAGGTCCGGCCTGGGCGTCGGCAGCGGTGACGGCACCGAGCTGGGCTCCGCAGCCCTCACAGAAGTTGCTTCCGAAGGGCACCGGATCGCCACAGCTCGGGCAGGGCTGGCTCTCGGGCCGGAAGGTCGCCGGCGGGGGCGCGAGGTCGTCTGTCATGTCAGGCTCCAGTTCCGGACCTGGTTGGCGCGCAGGATCCACTCGACTCGCTCGTCACGGCTCGCTGCCTCCCGCCCCAGGGTTCGATAGGTCGTCTCCAGCCCCTCACGCAGGGCGCTCTCGTTGGCCTCCCAGGTCCCGACCTTGACCGGCTGGGGTCCGTGCTCGAGCACGATGGCCAGCGCCCGCTCGAGGATCCGCGACGTGAAGATGCCCCGTTCGGTCGAGTCCAGCCGGGTGGCCGCGACGCTGTCGAGGGACTGGGCGAGGACGGACACGTCGTCCCCGGACCCGTCGAGGAGGATCGCGGCCCGCAGCCGGCGACTCTCGGGGTAGCCGCGGGACGTCGTGGGGACGAGGTCGAGGGCCTCGACGGCGCCCGCGGTGTCACCCTTGCCGGCTCGCACCCGCGCCTTGCCGAAGGCCGAGACGGCGGCGTAGGTCGCATCGGTCGAGGCGCACGTCGCATACAGACCCTCGGCGACGTCATAGAGCCCGCCGGACTCGCACGCCAGGGCGAGGGCGAGCTTCGGCGCGAGCTCGCCGGGAACCTGTCGGTACACAGCGTTGAAGGCCTTCTGCGCCCCCTCCCAGTTGTGCCGGTGCAGCGCCGCGAGCCCCTGGATCCACAGGGCCCGCCACTCCCACGGGTCCTCGCGGAGCATCTCGACCGCGATCGCCTCGGCCTGGTCGGGTGCACCCAGCCGCAGCTGGGCGTCGGCCCGGGCGAGGTGGATCTCAGGGGTGACGGTCCGGGCCTGGCGCATCGCCCGCAGCCGCTCGGCCGGGTCGGTCTCGGTGATCGACGTGACGAACGCGTGCTCCGGGTCGGAGGTGTCCGGCCGCAGCGTCGGCAGCATCGACCAGTCGAGGGTCCCCCCGGCGATGGCCGGCGAGGTGAAGAGGACCGAGGCGGCGGACGTCAGGGCTGTTCCCGGGGTGCGGCGGGCCACGACCTCGCGCAGGACGCCGAGCAGCTGGACCCGCAGCTCGTCGGCGGAGGCGAACCGGTCGGCCGGGTCGGGGGCGCAGCACTTGGCGATGAGCCAGTACAGCGAGTCGTACTCCTGGAACAGCGGGGTCGACTCGACCGGCGGCAGCGAGGCGACGTAGGTCCCCTGATAGCCGCGGAACTCCATGCACAGGACGAGCAGGGTCCGCCCGATCGTGTAGATGTCCGAGGCGATCGACGGCCCGACCGAGGCGACCTCTGGCGCCTGGTACCCGAGGGTCCCGTAGATCGCCGAGTCGTCGTCGTCGATGCGACGCACGCCGCCGAGGTCGATGAGCTTGACCGCGTCCCCGACCTGGATGAGGTTGTCGGGCTTGAAGTCGCAGTAGACGAGGCCGATGTCGTGGAGGTACTGGAACGCCGGGAGGATCTCGTAGATGTAGGCGAGCGCCTGGTCCACGGGGAGCGGGTCGTACTCCCCGCCGGTGGCCGCCATCCGCTCCTTGAGGATGTCCTTGAGGGACCGGCCACCGACATACTCCATGACGATGTAGCCGGCGCCCTCGTGAGTGACGAAGTTGTAGATCTCGACGATGAGAGGGTGCTCGACCTGGGCGAGGAACTGCTGCTCGGCGATGGCTGCCGCGAGCGCGTCGGCGTCACCGGTGTTGAGCAGGCCCTTGAGCACGACCCAGCGGTCGGAGACGTTGCGGTCCCGAGCCAGGTAGATCCAGCCGAGTCCGCCGTGGGCGAGCGGGCCGGCCACCGCATACTGACCGGCGACGAGGTCCCCGGCCTTGAGCTTCGGGTCGAAGGAGTAGGGAGCGCGGCACTGCGGGCAGAAGCCCTCGGTCCG
Organism: Intrasporangiaceae bacterium; assembly: GCA_012518475.1. Classification (GTDB taxonomy): domain Bacteria; phylum Actinomycetota; class Actinomycetes; order Actinomycetales; family Dermatophilaceae; genus F2B08. The sequence continues at coordinate 3,216 of JAAYSB010000045.1, forward strand.
GCCGGGTCGCCCGTCGACCGAGCGGCCCACCTCGCCACCGCAGCCGCTGCACACCCGCCGGTTCTCCGGGACCTCGGCGTTCTCCCGCACGGCGCCGGCGGCGTCGACAGGAGGTGCCGCGGGGACGTTGGTCAGGCCGGCGCCGAGCCGGGCAGCACGCATGCGCTGGCTCACACCGCGCACTCGCGCGGTGATGCCCGAGCCCCTGGCCCTGGCTGACCCGATCGCCGCCGACCCGATCCTGGCGGCCGTGGCCACCGAGGTGTCGCCGGACATCGGGCTCGCCTCGTCCTTGGCCTGCTCGAGGGGAGCGGACCCGGCGGGAGCCCCGCAGATCGTGCAGTAGCCGTCGGCGATGCGACCCCGGCAGCCCGGCTGGGTGCACGGTCCACCCGAGGGTCCGGTCGGCGGGCTCGGGGTCCCGGTCAGGTCCTGCTGGCTCGCCGCGACTGTGGCCTCCGGCCTCGGGGGCTCAGCGGTGGCGGTGGGCTTGTCAGCGACCGCCCCACCGCTGGCGTCAGCGGTACCGCCGGGCATCCCGCAGATCATGCAGTAGCCGTCGAGCACCTCGCCGGAACAGCCCGGCTCTGCGCAGCGGATCATGCGCTCGTCCTCCCCTGTGTGTCGGTCCAGGACTGATAGGTCGTCACGAGCTGACGAGCAAGCGGCATCGGGGACGGCTCCCGGGAGAGTACGGCGCGGGCCTGCTGCTCGGCGAGCTGGACATCGGCGTCGTCGGCGACACCGAGACCACGCGCCTTGACGACGAGAGCCTCGAGCAGGGCAAGGAGGTCGTCGTGCTCATCGACGGCCTCGCGGTACTCCGCCTCGGCGAATCCCATTGCGCGCGAGACCCGCTCGAGCTTCTTGGTGTACTCGCTGATGGCAGCCGGCGTGGACGGCACCGGACCGAGCGCGGCGACGTCGGGAATCGCATACCGGGGAGCGGGATCCACCAGACGCACGGTGCGGGCGACGAGCTCGGCGAGCGCCTCCTGCCGGCGCTCGAGGGCGGCCCGCATCGAGCGCGCTGTCGCGAGCGCATCGAGGGCCTCACGCCGCTGGGCGTTGCCGACGATGAGGTCACGCTCCATCCGGGCCAGCTCGTGCTCGAGCGGTTCGATGAGGCCGCCGATGTCGGCGCCGCGCTGGGCACGGGCACTGGCGTCGGCGACCCGGGCGGCGAGCGCCTGCCACGCCGGCTCCCACTGCTGGCGGATGCCCGGGGGCTCGAGCATGAGCTGATCGCGCAGCCGCTCGATCGAGGCGCGGGCGGCCTTGACCCTGGACACCTGGGCGTCGGCGGCGGGATCGAATGCGAGCTTGACGCGGAGCTGACCGGCGAGCGCGTCGGAGAGTCGGCACGCCTCCGGCAGCGAGACGGTCAGTCCCCCGGCGGCTGCTTCGTCGAGGCGTCCCCAGACGAGCGCAGCGAGCTGCTCGCGCTGCTGGCGCAGGACCCGACCCCCGTCCCAGACCTCGAGGAGGCGCCTGTTGCGGTCCGAGACGGCCTGCCAGATGGCCATCGACAGGGTGAGGTCCGAGGTCACCTCGGCGGTGCGCTCGACGCGGAGCGCCGCCTGGTCGAGCTCGTCGAGCTCGGAGCGCCGGGCCCGCAGCCACTCGTCGAGCAGCTGGAGATAGCGCTGCATCTCCTCGGCATCGACCGGCTCCCCGAGGCGCCCGGGAGCAGCCGGCGCCTTGACCGAGGTCATCGACAGGGACACGGCTCAGGACCTCCCGTACACGGGAGTGGGCTGACCGGAGCCCTCCCCGAGATAGGGAGCGAGCCAGCGGTCATAGGACTGCTGCCATCGGCCGTCGTCGCGCATCTGCTCGAGGACACCGTTGATGAAGGCGGCCAGGTCGGTGTCGTCCTTGGGAACTCCGACGCCGTAGGGCTCCGCGCTGAAGGCGGCCTCCTCGAGGACCACGGCATAGGGGTCCTGGGCAGCCAGCCCGGCGAGGACCGTGTCGTCTCCGGTGATCGCGTCGACGTCGCCGCGCTGGAACAGCACGAGGCAGCCGGTGTGGTTCCGGGCACCGACCGGCTCCGCCTCGGGGGCGAGCCGGATGAGGTTGTCCATGCTCGACGTCCCGTCGGCAGCACAGACGCGGTGTCCGGCGAGGCCGTCGAGACCCGTGATGTCCGAACCCTGCCGGACGAGGATCTTCTGGCCCGACCGGTAGTACTCCTCGGAGAAGCCGATCTGCTCCCAGCGACCGCACGTCATCGTCATGTTCCGGACGACGATGTCGATCTCGCCGGACTCCAGCAGCGGGATCCGGTCGCCGGCGGTGATGACGCGCAGCTGGATCTGCTCGGGGTCACCGAAGATCGCCTCGGCTACAGCGTGAGCGATGTCGATGTCGAAACCCTCGATCTGCCCGCTCTGCGGGTTGCGCGAGCCGAGCAGGTAGGAGTCGGCGGAGACGCCGACGATGAGTCGGCCGCGGTCCTGGATCTCACGCATCGTCGACCCTTCCGGCATCGCCCCAGGGCTCGGCATCGTCGCCGGCGGAGCATACGAGGTGGTCGCGTCGTCACAGGTGGGCGGCGCGGCGGGGGCCGCGACGGTGGGAGTCGGGGTCGGGACCGGCTCGGGAACCTCGGTCGGTGCGTACCCGCACCCGGACAGGGTGAGGGCGAGTGCCAGACCGCCGAACAGCGGGGGTATGCGTCGCGGACTCATCCGAACTCCCTCCGGCGCACCGTGATCCCGCGCGAGACCGCGGCCACCGCCGCGACCATCGCCAGCAGCGTGGCCAGCGCGACTCCGGCTGTCTGCCAGCTGCCCAGCCGCAGGGTCGTGGACAGTGACTTGCTCGCCATGCCGATCTGCGCCTCGGCCTCGCTGTCGAAGTCGATGAAGTGGGCGGTCGCCGTGCCGGCGTCACGGGCCGTCGCGAGCCGGACCGCCTCGTCCCAGTCGCCGGCCTCGTCGGCCGCGACGATCTGCTCGTGGCCGTCGGCGTACTCACGCCAGCGGCTGATCAGATCGGACCGGCCATCGATGTTCTCCGACACGGTGGCCGCTGCCGCTTCCCACTGCTCCTCGAACTCTGCGCCGGAACCGCGGGCGATAAGGCGCAGGCTCTCGTTGGCCTTGGCGTCGTTGGCGGCGGTGCGGGCTGCCGAGATCGCCGAGGCGGTCTCGTAGTCACCGGATCGCAGCTCGTCGGCGCTCGAGGCCAGCGACGCGAGCACGACGCCAGCCGCTGCGGTCAGAGCCGCGACGATGGCCGCCGCGATGGCGATCCCGACGTTGATCCGGCGTCGGAAGATCGCGGCCAGCCGCTGGTTGAACCAGCCGAGCAGGAGGACCAGCGCGATCCCGGGCAGGAGCGCAAGGAACCAGTAGTGCCCGGAGAAGGCTGCCGTGGCCCGCTGCTCGTTCGCCGAGACGAGCGCCGTGAGGACTCCCAGTGTGTCGCTGCGCAGGTCGTCGCTCGCCTCGCGGAGGTACTGCGCCCCCACGGGCAGCCCCTGCCGGTTGTTCGCACGGGCCTGCTGCATCTGCTCGGCATACGTGAGCACCTGCCGATTCAGCTCGGCGAGCGCAGCCCGGTCCGCAGGCTGGGCCTCCGCGGAGATGACGATCAGCCGGCTGACCTGGTCGAGGGCGGCGTCATAGTTCATCCGCTGCTCGGCCGGCTCGAGACCGCCGACGAGGAAGGCGTTGGTGGCGATGGCGTCGGCCTGGAACAGGCTGGACTCCATCGCGTGGATGCGGGTGAGCTGGTCGGTGTTCGCAGCACCGGCGCGAGTCTTGTCGAAGCTGTTGCCGAGCAGGGCCGCCGTCAGGAGGGACCAGACGATGACGGCCGCCGTGAGGACGATCTGCCAGCGGACCAGCGCCGACGGGATGTCGCTGCTGCCGAGGAGAGCGCGGCGCGTGCCTGACTGCTCAGCCTGACGGGGCCGAGCGGCGAGGGCCTCACCGGTCGGCGGCGGCGCCAGAACGGTGCCCTGCGCCGATGAGCCCGCCCCCTGCTGAGTCTGGGGTGCGGCCGCCTGCGCCGCACCCGGTGACCAGCTTCCGCTACTGCTCATCCGTGTCCCCACTGACTGTCTGGTCCGTGCCGCCCGTGCTGCGGACCGGCTCGTGCTCGTCCGTCGGAGCGTCCGTCTCCA
>JAAYSB010000406.1 GCA_012518475.1 Intrasporangiaceae bacterium
CCCGGCTCGCTACGGCAGCACTCGTGACCCTCGCCGGGATAGGCCTTCTCGCCGCGGGTCCCGGCGAGATCGGCGGCCTCTTGGGTTGGCCGACCGTCGTCAGCGCGATGGCTCTCGTAGCCATCGCGCTGGCATCCTGGCGCGTCCGTGCGCATCACCCCACGCCCGGCACAGCCATCGCTTCCACCCTGGTCCTGCTCGGACTCGTCCCCTATGCAGTCGAAGCCCTGTTCCGCGCCTGGCCCTATCCGAATCCGGAGCTGAGCCCGGCGCTCCGTGACCGCTGGCTCGTCGCCGCCGCGGTCGCCGCGCTGATCGTGAGCTGGACACTGCTACGGCCCCTGCCCAGGCCTCGCTCAGGAGTGCGGCTCGCGGTCCCGGCCTCCGCCGAGGCCCAACGACGAAGGCGCTCTGACGAGCGCTCAGCGGCATGAGGGCGAGATGACCCACGCGTCAACCTGCAATCCTGCGAGACCTGGGTCTCGCATACCTGGGCCGGCTGCTCGGAGCCCATGACACAGTGGGAGCTCAGGTGACTGGGGAAAGGTCCTGCCATGAATTTCGGCGTATACGGGTTGCACCGGGCAGCTCTCGAACCCGCCCGCCTTGCCTCGTTGGCGAGTCAGGCCGAGGACCTCGGCGTCGAGTCGTTGTGGGTCGGCGATCATCTCGCGATGCCGGTCGGCTCGCGTGAGGCGCACAGCCCGCGACTCGAGGCTCTGGCGACGCTTCTCTTCTTGGCCGCCTGCACCCGCCGGGTGGGTCTGGCGGCGGGCGTGATCGTCCTGCCCCAGCGGCATCCGGTCGTTCTGGCGAAACAGCTGACCTCGCTGGACCATCTCTCTGCGGGCCGCCTGATCGTCGGCATCGGTGTCGGGCACATCTCGGAGGAGCTGGCCGCCTGCGGCGTGTCCATGGCGGACCGTGGACGACGGGCCGATGAGGTCCTGGAAGCGATGGTGCACCTGTGGACTCCTGACGAGTCGGCGTCCGACGAGCCGCAGGTCGCCAGCTCACGGGAGCACCTGGCCACGGTCAGGCAGAGTCCGCTGCCCTACCAGAGGCCGCATCCGCCCCTGATCGTCGGCGGCCACTCCCCTGCTGCCCACCGACGCGCGGCCAGGGTGGGCGCCGGATGGTTCGGGTGGCTGCTGTCCCCGGACGAGACGGCGGAGCAGGTGGCCGGGCTCCGCTCCGCATGCAACGCCGAGGGACGATCCCCGGACCGGCCGCTGGAGATCACCGTGTCGGCTGCCCAGGTGCCGGATGCTCAGACGGTCCAGGCATATCGGGAGGCGGGCGTCGACCGCATCGTCATCGGCCCTGAGCCGGGCGAGGACATGGGGTCGTTCCTCGACGGCATCGCCGGGCTCGTCCGAGGGACCTAGCCGTCCTGTGACGGGGATCCGGACGTGCGAGGCCGGCGACCGCGTCGTCGAGCTCCCGGGAGGTCGCATGGGGCGAGGCCGCGGCCTGCTCGCTCCGAACGCCCGTCGAGCCCCCGAACAGAAGCTCTGGGTCGCGACCGTCGCGGGGCACCTGGCCCGTTGATCGCGGCGCGGTGCGCCTTGACATGCGCAGGCTCAGAGTTCGGCGATCTGGGCGAGGTCGTGACGATCCACCTCTCTCGCCTCATAACCGCGGCGCAGCTCACGCACTCGCTCAGCCCGGGCCACCACGACAGGTTGATCTCCGATCCGACCAACCACTCTGTCGCGAGCAGCGTGCAGGAAGACCTCATCGCCGAGGCCCTGCTGGAGGCCGTCCCCCTCGGCGGAGACGATCCGCATCGGGTGGAGGTCGACGCGACCATGTGGACCGGCGAGCTCGACCCGCACCGGATGCCAGTCCTCGACGACGCTGTAGCCGCGAGAGGTCAGCCAGGCGCGGGCCTCCGGCTCCCGCTCGGCGTCGATGAAGACGTCCAGGTCTCGGTGCGGTCGGGTCTGTCTGCCGACGAGCCCGTCGACGCCCCAGCCGCCGTTGACCTGGTAGACCGCGCCGGAGCCGTTCAGCCACGCGACGACGAGGCACACCTCACCCAGACCCATCTGCGGCGGAGGCGGGTCCGGGATACGAGCCTGGGTCGAACCAGCCCGCGTCCGACCCGCGGCTGTCATGTCATCCATGTCGAGACCATTCTCGTGGCCGAGCCGGGCATTGCGCCAGCCTCCTCTGACGCTGGGGGGTTGATGATTCGGACCCCTCCACACCGCCTCAGTCCTCGGTGACGTCAGAGATCCTCGAACGACCCGCTGCGACCCTTCCCCGCGGCGAAACGGCCGGCGCCCGCGATTCCGTCCGCGGCCAGGGAACGCATACCGATTGCGAACTCGGTATGCATCGCGGTCTCCTCGTCCGCGCCCCACTGAGCGCGGGCGGACTCGCGGTCACCGCGCAGACAGGTCTGTGGCAGGCGGGCGATCTCGTGGGCGAGGGCGACGGCGGCCTCCCGGGCCGTGCCGTCGGCGACGACCCGGTTGACGAGGCCGAAGGCGAGCGCCTCATCCGATGGCACCGGACGGCCGGTGAGGATGAGGTCCATCGCGCGGCTGTGGCCGATGAGACGCGGCAGGCGGACCGTGCCGCCGTCGATGAGGGGGACGCCCCAGCGCCGACAGAAGACTCCCAGCACAGCGCTCTCCTCGGCGACCCGGAGGTCGGCCCACAGGGCGAGCTCGAGGCCGCCCGCCACGGCATACCCCTGGACGGCGGCGATGACCGGCTTGCCGAGGTCCATACGTGTCGGCCCCATCGGACCGTCGCCATCGGGATCCAGACGATTCGAGCGGTCCGTGCCTATCGCTTTGAGATCCGCTCCGCCACAGAAGGATTCGCCATCGGCGGCGAGCACGGCAACGGAGGAGTCCGAGGCATCGAAGTCGCGGAAGGCGTCGGCCAGCTCGGCCGCCATCGACCCGTCGACGGCGTTGCGGCGTTCTGGCCGGGCAAGGGTCACGATCGTCACGGAACCGTCGTGCTCGACCCTGATGTCGTTCCAGCGAGTCATGGGTCTCAGTCTGCCGTGCTCGCCTCGCCGGCGTCGGTGACCTCGTGACCATGGCGTGCCCGCCTGCCCCGGGTGTAGCGTCGCAACCATGTCGAGAAGCCCCGGGGAGCCGCTGGCTCGCAACTCGAAGACGCTGGTGAACGAAGCGAGCGCGCGGGTGCGCGCCATCTCTCCCGAGGAGGTGGCTGAGCTGCTCGACGACGACCGCTATCTCATCGTCGACATCCGCGACCCGCGCGAGCTGGAGCGGGAGGGGACCCTGCCCGGAGCCTTCCGGGCGCCGCGAGGCATGCTCGAGTTCTGGGTCGACCCCGAGAGCCCGTACTACAAGCCCGCCCTCGACGACGGCCGCACCCTCGTCCTGTACTGCGGCAGCGCGTGGCGCTCGGCCCTTTCCGCCGCGACCCTGCTCGACATGGGTCGTGAGGACGTCGCCCACCTCGAGGGCGGCTTCAGCGCGTGGAAGGACCAGGGCCTCCCGATCGAGCCCCTGGCCCCACACAAGGGCTGAACCACCGGCCCCGGACGCTTGTCGCCGTTTCGCTGCAATTGCAGCGGAATGGCGGGGCTACAGCGACGTGGTGCTGTCGGTCCGTGGCGCTGCTGGGACGAGCCGCAGACGGCGTTATGCGACGGCGGTCTGCGGGGAGGGCTACTGCCCTCGGATCGTCTCGCGCTTCTTGCGGTTGTCGCGTGCGTTGCGGTCCCGCGCTCGGTCGAACTGGGTGAGGACGTCGGCGCCGACATCGTTGAGAGCATCCCGGACGTTCTCCAGGTTCGAGGTGGCGACGAACTTCTCCTGACCGGGCACCCAGGCCTCGAGGGTGACCTGCTGGCCTGGCTTCTCGCGCTCCTTGACGCTCAGCTCCATCTGCCAGGCCCGCCCGCTGGTCGCGACGCGGGAGAGCAGCTGCTGGAGCGTGGTCTCGATGAGGTGGCGGTCGTACTCGGCGAAGCCTCCGCCTAGGCGGACGATGCTGGAGTCGACTGTGGGCTCGGTCATGAGCTCTCCTTCGAATCGGGTGCGCCCTCGTCAACCGCGAGCGCGTGGTGGACGGTGGTCTACCTCCAACCTCTCACACCACGAAGGTTCGTCGAACGGAGGGGGCGGGTTTGCATACCCCGTTCGCAGATCCCTACTCGGAGACCTCGGTCACGCCTTCGTAGAGGCCGATGTGGTTGCCGTCGGGGTCGGCGAACACGGCGAACCATGAAGTCTCCGAGATCGGCGACCTGGGCAAGAGCACAGTGCCGCCGCCCTCGGTGACCTTCTCGAGGGTCTCGTCGATGGAGTCGACCTCGACATAGGACCGCGGCTGGGTGAAGCCGTCGCCCCGGGGCGCGAGACCGCCGCCACTGACCTGGTTGGGCGCCTGCCACATCGGATAGTCCACGAACCCCGGCGGTGCCGAGATCTGCCAGCCGAACAGCTCCGAGTAGAAGCGCGTCGCGGCCCCCGAGTCGCTGACCGGGATGTCGATGTGGGTGATGTCTCCGTGCGCCATGTCGCTCTCCTGTCCGAGGGAACCCATCAGGGGGTATGCGGCGGCCGCTCTCCCCTTCCCGCAACGTACTCCTTCGGGACCGGCGCGCGAAGGCAGTTCACGAGACGTTCAACGACTCCACAGAATGCGGATCCGCCGCAGCCGTGTGCGACGATGACGCGCGTGAGTTGGCTCGAAGCGATCATCCTCGGCATCGTCCAGGGACTGACCGAGTTCCTTCCGGTCTCATCCAGCGCCCATCTCCTCGTCGTCGGACAGCTCTTCTTCGACGGCCGCGACCCGGGGGCCGCCTTCACCGCCGTGACCCAGATCGGCACCGAGATGGCGGTCATCGTCTACTTCGCCAGGGACATCGGGCGGATCATCAGGAAGTGGTTCCTCGCTCTGGCGAGGAAGGTCCCCCAGTCCGACCCCGACGTGCGGATGGGCTGGATGGTCATCGTCGGATCACTCCCGATCGCCGTCCTAGGGCTGGTCTTCGAGGACGCCATCGACGCCGGCCTGCGCAACCTGTGGATCACCGCCGCCATGCTCGCGGGTGTCGGGCTCGTCCTCCTCGCCGCCGACAGGATGGCGAGGAATGAGCGCACCCTCGACCGGCTCACCTGGAAGGACGCCGTCCTCCTCGGCCTTGCCCAGGCTGCTGCTCTCATCCCCGGGGTCTCCCGCTCCGGCGCGACGATCTCGGCAGGACTCCTCCTCGGATTCCGGCGGGAGG
>JAAYSB010000407.1 GCA_012518475.1 Intrasporangiaceae bacterium
CACCCGCCAGCTCGCGCTGCGTGACGGCTCGGTCGACATGGCCATGAACGTGCCGGTCCAGCAGGTCGACGAGTGGGCCGCCCTCGAGGGCGTCGAGGTCGAGGCGGCCACCGACAACTCCCTCGTCACCCTCGCCTTCAACACCCAGGCCGAGCCCTTCTCCGACGAGAACGTCCGCGCCGCCGTCTCCCACGCCATCGACCGCGAAGGCATCGTCAACAGCCTCCTCGGCGGCCAGGGTGAGGTAGCCACGACCATCCCGAGCCCGGCACAGTGGGGCGGTCTCCTCGACGAGAACGCCACGACCGACCTCTACGGCTCGATCACCCAGTACGACTTCGACATGGACAAGGCCCGCGAGCTGCTCGCCGACTCGGCCTTCGCAGACGGGTTCAGCACCGAGGTCGCCTACCCGAACAGCGGCCCCCAGGTCGGTCGGGCCCTGCTCACCCTCGCCGAGAACCTCAAGCAGCTGAACATCGACCTCAAGGTCAACGAGGTCACCCTCGAGCAGTGGATCGCCGAGCTCGGCAACCACGCACCGATGTCCGTCGGCTGGTACTTCCCCACCACCGGTGACCCCTCCGAGTACGTCCAGCTCCTCCTGCACAGCAAGTACGCCGCGCAGGGCGGCACGAACCTCGCCGAGTACTCCAACCCCGAGGTCGACGCCCTTCTCGACCAGGAGATCCAGGCCGTCGACCCGGCCGAGCGCGGCCGGCTCATCGGCGAGGCCCTCACCGCCGCCGCCGAGGACGTCGCCTACCAGCCGCTGTGGTGGGGCCAGGCAGCCACCGCCTTCGGTGAGGGCGTCGGCACCGACCAGTTCGGCCCGTACTTCTATGTCGGCCCCTGGGTCGAGCTGCTCAGCCCGCGCTGATCACGGCCCCGACACCGTTCATGTCTGCCGGAGCGCGGGTCGAGGACGTCCATCGTCGACTCCTCGGCCTGCGCCACCCCGTCTCCCTGACCGGCATCCGCACGCCCGTCGGTGACCGGCTCGCCTTCCTCGCCGCAGAACCCGACGGGGCCGGCGCGATCCACCTCCTCACCCCGGATCGCCCGGACCTCGACGTTGTTCACCGGATCGAGGCCGAGCCCGCACTGGTGAAGTGGAGCACCACCGGCACGGATCTCTGGACGGTCTGTGTCGGGGAGAGTGAGGCTGACCTCCTCACCCTCCGCTCGGCGGACGACGCCTCGGTCACCGCCACCGGCCGCGTCACCGGAGCGATCGAGGACCTCTGGGTGCTCGACGACGACTCGGTCCTCCTCCGCGTCGCCGACCCCGGATCGGACCGGGACGGAATGCATCTCGGTATGCGCGTCTCCGGCGGCCCGGATCCTCGCGTCGAGTCCACCCCACCCCTCCGGCGGATTGTGTATGCCCGCCGCACCGGCGACCAGATCGTCACCTCCGTCCTGGATCTAGGGGAGTGGACGGTGTGGGACTGTGACGTCCGGGACGACGTCATCGCCGTCGTCGCCTCCCGTGATCACCGCCCGGCCGGCTACTACGCCCCCACCCTCCTCGTCGCGGATCTCGACCGCTCCGCAGGTGCAGACCAGCCGGTCCTGCGCAACGTCCGCGAGCTGCACCACAGCGAGACCAGTCAGTTCGCCTGCCCCCGCATCGCGCCCGACCTCTCCTCGGTGTTCGTCCTCGAGGGACTGTCCATCGTCTCCGGTCGGGTGCTGCGCCTTCCCCTCACCGGGGACGGTGAACCGCAGCACCTCCCCGGGCTCGACGACGTCACCGACCTCGGCGTCCTGCCGGGCGGTGACTGGTGGTTCGCGGGCTGGGACCACACCACGGTCCAGATCGGCACCCTCCGGCTCGATGAAGCAGACGACGTGCAGGTCCGGCGCTGGACCGAGACGGCGACCATCCACAGCAACCACGGCCAGCCGAGCCTCGTCCCCCTCGATGACGACTCGGCCTATGCCGTCTGGGAGGAACCCGGCCAGCCTGTCGAGATCGTCCGCCTCAGCCTCACCGACGCCGGCGTGACCAGGGTGACCGACCTCAACGCCGACCTCTCCGACCTCGCCGACGCGGTGACGACGACCGCCGTGTCCTGGTCCAGCCCCGACGGCACCCCCGTCGACGGAATCCTGCTGCGCCCCAAGGAATCCGGAGAGACCACCGAACCTCGACCCCTGGTCCTCCTGCTCCACGGCGGCCCGACCTGGCTGTGGTCGGCGGCCTTCGCCCCCGCCGAGTCCAACATGATGGCCTTGCCCCTGGCAGCAGCCGGGACCGCCGTGCTCCTGCCCCACCCGCGCGGCTCGAGTGGTCGCGGCCAGGATCACGCACGCGCCATCATTGGTCACATGGGCACCCGCGACCTCGCCGATGTCATGGCCGGGGTCGACCACCTCGTCGACGCGGGCATCGCCGACCCCGATCGCATGGCGGTCATGGGCCTGAGCTACGGCGGCTACCTCAGCGCTGTCGCCGCCGCCCGCACCGACCGCTTCCGGGCCGCCGTCGTCATGTCCGGCGTCGTCGACTGGATCGGCTTCGGCCACACCAGCGCGATCGGCGGCGGCTACGACCGCGTCTATCACCCCGACGGCGACCGCCGCAC
>JAAYSB010000408.1 GCA_012518475.1 Intrasporangiaceae bacterium
ATAGCGTCCCTCGACCGCTCGACATAGGACGGGCGCGCCCGGCCCACGGGTTGCCCACCGGCCATCGAGGGCTCACGTGGGCGAAGGTGTCTGCACGGGGTGAGAGGCTTAGCGGCGATGGCTGAGCAGACGCGCGGGGACGACATCCTCGACCGGTTCTCCGAGCCCACAGCCGCGTGGTTCCGGAGCAGCTTCGCCGCGCCCACAGACGCCCAGGTCGGCGCCTGGACGGCGACGAGCTCGGGCCGCAACGCCCTCGTCGTCGCCCCGACCGGCTCGGGCAAGACGCTCTCGGCGTTCCTCTGGGCGATCGACAGACTGGTCGTCGAGGGTCCTCCCGAGGACCCGATGCGCCGGTGCCGGGTCCTCTATGTCTCCCCGCTCAAGGCGCTCGCCGTCGACGTGGAGCGGAACCTGCGCTCACCGCTTGTCGGGATCGGGCACGCCGCGCGACGTCTCGGTCTGCCGGACAGCGCAGCCGTCTCGGACATCAGCGTCGCGGTGCGCTCCGGGGACACCCCCGCAGCCGAGCGACGCGCGTTCGCCAAGGCCCCGAGCGACATCCTCATCACGACCCCGGAGTCGCTCTTCCTTCTGCTCACGAGCCAGGCACGCGAGTCATTGCGCGGCATCGACACAGTCATCATCGACGAGATCCACGCCGTCGCCGGGACCAAGCGCGGCGCCCATCTCGCACTGAGCCTGGAGCGCCTGGATGCGTTGTTGGACAAGCCTGCTCAGCGCATCGGCCTGTCTGCGACGGTGCGCCCGATCGAGGAGGTCGGCCGGTTCCTCGCAGGGGGACGCGACGTCGACACGGTCGCGCCGGAGAGCACCAAGGAGTGGGACCTCGACGTCGTCGTGCCCGTGCCGGACATGGCAGCGATGGGTCAGGTCGTCGAAGAGGACCTCAGCGGTTCCGCAGCAGCCGACCCCCGCCGGACGAGCATCTGGCCGCACGTCGAGGAGCGCGTCTGCGACCTCATCGAGGCGCACCGCTCGACGATCGTCTTCACGAACTCGCGGCGGCTCGCCGAGTCCCTGACCACCCGGCTCAATGAGATCTGGCTCGAGCGGCACCCGGACCAGGAAGGGGTGAGCGAGCTGGCCCGCTCGCACCACGGCTCGATCAGCAAGGAGCACCGCGCCCAGATCGAGGACGACCTCAAGTCCGGCCGCCTCCCCGCCGTGGTGGCGACGAGCAGCCTCGAGCTCGGCATCGACATGGGGGCGGTCGATCTGGTGATCCAGGTCGAGTCCCCGCCGAGTGTCGCGAGCGGGCTGCAGCGCGTTGGCCGGGCCGGCCACCAGGTCGGTGCGGTCTCCCGCGGCGTCATGTTCCCGAAGTTCCGCGGCGACCTCCTCCAGACGGCCGTCGTCGTCGAGCGGATGCAGGCCGGCGCCATCGAGGAGCTCCGGGTTCCGGCCAACCCCCTCGACGTGCTCGCCCAGCAGATCGTCGCCATGGCTGCGATGGACGAGTGGCAGGTCGGCGAGCTCGAGCAGCTCATCCGTCGGGCAGCACCGTTCTCGGCACTGACCCGACCCGTTCTCGAGGCGACCCTCGACATGCTCGCCGGCCGATACCCGAGTGAGGAGTTCGCCGAGCTGCGCGCCCGGATCGTGTGGGACCGGCTCACCGACACGATCACCGGACGGCGCGGAGCCCAGCGGCTCGCAGTGACCTCCGGGGGGACGATCCCGGACCGCGGTCTCTACGGCGTCTTCCTCGCCGGTGGCGACGGCCCCGGACGCCGGGTCGGCGAGCTCGACGAGGAGATGGTCTATGAGTCCCGCGTCGGAGACGTCTTCACCCTCGGGACCTCGACCTGGCGGATCGAGGACATCACCCACGACCAGGTCCTCGTCTCCCCCGCCTCCGGCATCCCAGCCCGCCTGCCGTTCTGGAAGGGCGACTCGCTCGGCCGGCCCTACGAGCTCGGCACCGCCCTCGGGCAGTTCGTCCGGGAGACCTCGACCGTCACCGATGCCCAGGCACGAGAACGGATCTCGGGCTCCGGCCTGGACGAGTGGGCGGCCGACAACCTGCTGCACTACCTCAAGGAACAGCGCGAGGCCACCGGCTCGCTCCCCGACGACCGGACCATCGTCGTCGAACGCTTCCGGGACGAGATCGGGGACTGGCGTGTTGTCGTGCACTCCCCCTACGGCCGCTCGGTCCACGCCCCGTGGGCCCTCGGCGTCTCGGCCCGCATGCGTGAACGCTTCGGCATGGACGTCCAGGCGATGGCGGCCGACGACGGCATCGTCTTCCGGCTCCCCGATATCGAGCTCGACGACTTCACCGGCTCCGACTCCTCGCCACATCTTCCACATAGCAGCGAAACGGCGAACGGTCAGGGATCGCCAGATCTACCGAATAGCAGCCACAGTGCGAACACCTCCCACGGGGACGGGGTCGCTGCCCTCATCGAGGCCGTCCTCATCGACCCCGACGAGATCGCTCAGATCGTCACCGAGGAGATCGGCGGATCGCCCCTGTTCGCCGCGCGATTCAGGGAGTGTGCCGCCCGCGCCCTGCTCCTGCCGAAGCGCCGCCCCGACCGCCGCCAGCCGCTCTGGCAGCAGCGCCAGCGATCGGCCCAGCTCCTCGAGGTCGCGAGCAACTACCCGACCTTCCCGATCATCCTCGAGGCCGTGCGTGAGTGTGTGCAGGACGTCTTCGACGTTCCCGGGCTGGTCGACCTGCTCCGTCGGGTCCAGCGCCGCGAGGTCCAGGTCGTCGATGTCGAAACGCGCCAGCCGTCACCCTTCGCCCAGTCGATGCTCTTCGGCTATGTCGCCCAGTTCCTCTATGAGGGCGACTCCCCCCTCGCCGAACGCCGGGCCGCCGCCCTCGCCCTCGACCCCAATCTCCTCGCCGACCTGCTGGGGCAGAGCGAAGGGCTCGCGCTGCGGGATCTCCTTGACCCGGAAGCGATCTCACAGACCGAGCGCGAGCTGCAGCGCCTCACCCCGGAGCGAGCAGCCCGCGACAGCGAGGACGTCGTCGACCTGCTCCGTGTTCTCGGACCACTCCCCCTGGAGGCCATCGCTGAGCGCACCCGCGAGGACTCCCGCGACGAGGTCGGCGCCTGGCTGGAGCGTCTCGTCGACGCCCGCCAGATCATCCCCGTGCGGGTGGCCGGCGAGGAGCGGTTCGCCGCGATCGAGGACGCCGCCCGCCTGCGCGACGCGCTCGGAGTGAGCCTGCCGGTCGGGGTGAGCGACGCATACCTGGAATCGGTGGCCGACCCGATCGGTGACCTGATCAGGCGGTATGCCCGCACCCACATCCCGTTCCACGCCGCCTCCGTGGCGCGCTGGTTCGGTCTGGGGATCGCCGTCGTCAGCGACGCTCTGCGGCGGCTCGCGGCGGACGGTCGGATGACGTCCGGTGAGTTCCTCCCGGCCGCGATCCTCGCGGACCGCGACACCGGGGAGCTGAGTCAGCGGGAGGCCGTCGAGTGGGTCGACCCGGAGGTGCTCCGGCAGATCCGACGGCGCTCACTCGCCGCCCTGCGCAAGGAGGTCGAGCCGGTCGACCCGCGCAGCTATGCCCGGTTCCTGCCGAGCTGGCACGCGATCCCGGGGTCACTGCGGGGCCGGTCCGGGGTGTTGCGGGCGATCGAGCAGCTCGCCGGGGCGGTGCTCCCAGCGAGCGCTCTCGAGAGCGTCGTCCTGCCCGCCCGCGTGCGCGACTACGAGCCGAGGCTGCTCGATGACCTCATGGCCTCGGGCGAGGTGCTCTGGCAGGGGCACGGGTCGCTCGCCGGCGACGACGGCTGGGTGTCTCTGCACATTGCCGAGACCGCCCACCTCACCGTGCACGACGCCACCGAGGCCCCCGGTGAGCAGGCGCAGGCTCTGCGCGCCGCTCTCACGGGAGGTGGAGCGATGCACTTCACGGTGCTGGCGGACCGCGCCCGGGCCGCCGAGGTCGAGGGGTCGGCTCTCTGGTCGGACGCCGAGCTCGCCGACGCCCTCTGGGAGCTCGTCTGGTCCGGGTCGGTCACCGGCGACACCCTCGCGCCACTGCGCGCTCGCCTCTCCGGTGGGCGCACGACCCACAACCGGGGACGGACACGCGCTCCGGCCAGAGCCCGCTATGCGGGAGGGCGCTCCGGCCTCGGGATGCTCGGAAGTGGCCGGCTCGCGGGTCCGGGAGGGCTGCGGGCGACGCCCCCATCCGTGATCGGACGCTGGGCGCTGACTCCCACCCCGATCGACAACGCCACAGCGCGGATGCTCGCGCGGGCCGAGGTGCTGCTCGACCGATACGGCATCGTCACCCGCGGGGTCGCGGCAGCCGAGGACGTGCCGGGCGGCTTCGCCGGCCTGTACCGGATCTACTCCCAGGCCGAGGAGTCCGGTG
Organism: Intrasporangiaceae bacterium; assembly: GCA_012518475.1. Lineage (GTDB taxonomy): Bacteria > Actinomycetota > Actinomycetes > Actinomycetales > Dermatophilaceae > F2B08. The sequence continues at coordinate 4,376 of JAAYSB010000408.1, forward strand.
TGCTGCGCCGCGGCTACTTCATCGAGCACCTCGGTGCGGCCCAGTTCGGGGCGACCGCCACCGTGGACCGGCTGCGGGCCACCGGCGAGGGAGAGCGCGATGCTCCCGTCCTCGTCCTTGCCGCAACCGACCCGGCGCAGCCGTTCGGTGCGGCCCTAGCGTGGCCCGAGCGGCCCCGGACCGAGAGCGACGCCGAGGGCGACGCAGGCTCTGGGAGCACGGCGAGGGGGCACCAGCCTGCCCGCAAGGCCGGCTCCCTCGTCCTGCTCCGGGACGGTGAGCTGCTCATGTATGTCGAGCGCGGTGGACGGACCGTTCTCACCTGGACCGAGGAGCCGGACGCGCTCCAGGCAGCCGCCCAGGCCCTCGCCGGTGCCGTGCGCGCCGGCGCCCTCGGTCGCCTCACCGTGAGCAAGGCCGACGGCGAGGCCCTTCTCGGCTCGGGCTCCCCGCTCGTTGAGGCACTCCTGTCCGCCGGGTTCCACATGACCCCCCGCGGCCTGCGGATGCGGCGCTGATGCCCGAGGGTGACACCGTCTGGCGGACCTGTCAGCGCCTGGACACGGTGTTCCGCGGCCAGGTCCTGGCCCTCGCAGAGCTTCGTTGGGGCCGGCTCATCGACAGTGATCTCACCGGGATGGGCACGATCGAGGTCGTGCCGCGGGGCAAGCACATCCTGCACCGCCTTGACTCCGGGCTGACTGTCCACTCCCATCTGAAGATGGAGGGCTCCTGGCGGATCCAGGACGCCACCGACCGGGTGCCGCAGCAGGACCGCATCCGCGCCGTCCTCGGCACCGACCGCTGGACGGCGCTAGGCTCACGCCTCGGCCGGCTCGACCTGGTCCGCACCGACGACGAGGCCACCCTCGTCGGACACCTCGGCCCCGATATCCTCGGCGAGGACTGGGACCGCGATCGCGCGGTCGCCAACCTGCGCGCCGGACGGTTGGGCAGCACTCACGACCTCATCGCGGCGAGCTTGCTCGACCAGCGCAACCTCGCCGGGATCGGGACGATGTGGGCCAGCGAGGGTCTGTGGGTCGAGCGCATCAACCCGTGGCGGCCGGTGTCGGAGCTGGGCGACGCGCAGCTCTCCGCGCTCCTGGACCGGATCAAGCGCCTCATGACCCAGGCCTGTGCGAAGCTCCCCGGCGAGTCCTACGTGCACGCGCGCTCCGGCCATCCGTGCCGCCGCTGTGGCCAGACCATCCGGGTGGCCCTGGCCGGGCCCGCCGACCGCGAGCGCACGCTGTTCTCGTGCCCCCGCTGCCAGGACGGTCTGGCGCCGACCGATGACGGGAAGCCTCAGGCGCCGCTCTCCAGCGGTCAGTCACGCTCCCGCAGCGGCTACCGACGACGCACGTGACGTTCCGTGCGCCCGCCGGCCTCTCCCCCGATCTTCAGAATCTGGCCGCTCAGCCGACCCGTGCCGATTCCTTGTGCGGTCGGCGCGTCCCATGAGATGAATCAGGCCGTGGATGACGACGATGGCCACATAGATCCAGCGGAGCACTCGGTTCATGGTGCTCTCCTTCGAGGCCCGTCAGGACTTCGGTCGCAGGTCACGTCATCCACGGCCGTCTTGTCGCCGTAGCGCTTCGTGAGATTCACCGCCTCGATCACGGACCGGTCACCTCTCTCACTGGCACCCCCGTGGGTCAGCGGCGGGTGGTCATCACGCTGTACACCGCTCCGAGCACCACTCCGGCAGCGGCGCCGAAGGCAAGACCCAGTGCGATGCCGTCCCGACCGCCGAGGACCAGGCCGAGGATGAGGCCGAGCCCTGCACCCATCGCTACGGCGAAGGGGATCGCGAGCCCCGGCGGCGTCGTGTTGGCGTCTTGCGGCATGGCGATCATCTCGCTCGATCGGGTGCTCAGGATGTCTTTCAGTCTGCTCCTGCCCGGTGTCACCTCGCAGTGATCTGGGTCACACACACGGGCCGGGCGCGTCACGGCGTGCCGCACGGCCGCAAGCCTCAGAGCTCCTTGCTCGGGCTCACCGAGTCGGGGGCAGGTGTCACCAGCCCACGGGACCGGCGAGCCGAGAGAGGTCTAGGCAGCCGCGTCGCGGGCGGCGACCTTGGCGCGGCGCTCGTGCAGCGGCACCGGGGCGGTCGCGGCCTCGGCGAGAGCCACGCGGGAGGTGACCTCGGCGAGGATCTGGGAGAGCGGTCGGCCGAGCGCCACGCAGATCGCGGTGATGAGCTCGGAGGAGGCTTCCTTGGTGCCGCGCTCCACCTCGGAGAGGTAGGCGGTCGACACCGACGCCGTCTTGGCGACATCGCGCAGCGAACGGCCCTGGGTCTGGCGCTCCTCGCGCAGAACCTCGCCGAGCTCGCGGCGCAACACGATCATGCGGACCACGTTACAGGCACACCCGGACAATCCGCGCGAGGGTCGGACCGATCGGCCCGGCGTGTGGCGCGCCCGGGACCACACGTGGTTCGTGCGGGTCAGCGGTTGACCGGCGTGGCGAGCAGCTCGGCAGCGAGCTCGAGCAGCCGGCGCACGCTCTGCTCGCGGATCTCGTCCCGGTCCCCGTTCAGGTCCGGGTTGAGCACCCAGTGCAGCTCAGGTGCGACCAGCGCGAGATAGACCCGCCCAACGGGCTGGCCGTCCTGCGGATCAGGCCCGGCGACCCCCGTCGTGGCCAGCCCGACGTCGGTGCCCATGACCGTGCACACACCGCGAGCCATCGCCAGAGCGACGTCGGGATCGACGGCACCCCGAGCCTCCAGGAGCTCCTCAGGGACCCCGAGCACCGCCGCCTTGCGGTCGGTCGCATATGCGACAACGCCTCCGCGGACAACGGAGGAGGCCCCGGGGACAGCCGTGAGCGCCGCACAGAGCAGTCCCCCGGTGAGCGACTCGGCGACACCGATGGTCAGGCCCCGCCTGCGGCACACTCCCAGGACCTCGGCGGCGACGGCCGTGAGCTCCGGCTCCGGCGGCGTCATGGCCGACGTCGGCGAACCGCCCGGGCCGCCCGCTTGCGCTCGGCACGCTCCGAGGTCTGACGCAGCCGCAGTGCGTCCCGGAGGATCTCGTACCCGGTGATGAGGGTGACCGCGACGGTGACGGCGAGCACGGCATACGCGACCCACAGGATGACCTGCCCGAGCGGCCACGTCCACAGCGGGAGGGTGAGCGCGATGATGACGCCGGTCTGGAGCGCGACCTTGACCTTGCCGCCACGCCCGGCAGGCATGACCCCGTGCCGGATGACGACGAACCGGAGCAGGGTCACGCCCCACTCGCGGATGAGGACGAGGGCGGTGACCCACCACCACACGACCCCGATCATCGAGAGGCCGACGAAGGCCATCGTCATCAGGGCCTTGTCGGCGATGGGGTCGACGATCTGCCCGAACTTCGTGATGAGCCCGCGGGACCGGGCCAGGTTGCCATCGATGCGGTCGGTGATCATGGCGATCGCGAAGGTCGCGGCCGCAAGATAGCGATAGAGCGGGTTCTCCCCGCCCTCGACGAGGAGCAGCCACCCGACGACAGGCACGAGGACGACCCGGAACATCGTCAGGGCGTTGGCGATGTTCCAGGGACTCGGCGGTGGGAGAGCCTCGGCCCCACGCCCAGGAGTGAGCGGCGGGGTCATGTCGGCTCCGCCACGAGGTCGACCCCCTCGGCGTCGACGACCCTGGCCGGGACGATCTCCCCCACCGCGGGCAGCGCCCGACCGACCGGCCAGACCAGCACGGTCTCCCCGTCGACGTCCGGGCCCTGGTGCGCGCTACGGCCGACCACCGAGACCGGCTCCAGGTCGGAGGACTCGACCGTCTCGATGAGCACCGACACCGACTCCCGCACCCGTTCCAGGGCGCGTTCAGCGGTCAGGCCCTCGACGAGGGAGGTGACGTGCGCATACCGGTCCTCGATCTCACCGGTGGAGACCTTGTCCCCCAACGACTCCGCCTCGGTGCCGTCCTCGTCGGAGTAGGCGAAGACCCCGACGACGTCGAGGCGCGCGTCGACGAGGAACGACGACAGCTCCTCGACGTCGGCCTCGGTCTCACCGGGGAAGCCGACGATGACGTTGGTGCGGATGCC
>JAAYSB010000409.1 GCA_012518475.1 Intrasporangiaceae bacterium
GTCATCCCGCGCACGGCCGACGACCGGTTGGGGGAGCCGACGTCTCTCGTCGACGACTGCCACGCGCTCGGGCTCGAGGTCACGCCCTGGACGTTCCGCGCCGAGAACCACTTCCTCCCGGCCGAGCTCCGCAGCAGTGCCGACCCGGCCGCCCTCGGTGACTATGCGGGAGAGCTCACCGCATTCTTCGACGTCGGCGTCGATGCGGTGTTCTGCGACCAGCCGGACTTGGCGATCGAGGCGCGCGACGCATACCTCGGGCGTCAGGTGAGCCGCGGCTGAGGGGAGCGCCCGTGAGGAGAGCGGCTCACCGTTTCGCTGCTATGTGGCAGAAATGGGGGTGACGGAGCCGCCGATCTCGGTGCAGTGCCCGAGGAAGGTGGCAACGACCTGCTGGGCGACGGCCTGCGGGTCAGTGATCTGGAGCCAAACGCCAGCCACACGGCCAGCGCCTCGGTGCAGCGCTGAGGGTGACTCAACCACGCTGCCGCACCGTGGTGGAGTCACCCTTTCTCTCCGGGGGAGAGAAAGTTGGGGCAGCTGGGGGCGGCTCAGGAGTCGCCGCCCTCGTTGCCGCTCGTGCCCGCGGTGACGTCGTTGAGCTGGTACCTGGCCGCAGCCTCGCCGGGGACCGACGGTTCGATCTCACCGCGCGCGGCGAGCATCTGCAGGGCGCGCACCGCGACGGACGGGCCGTCGATGTGGAAGTAGCGCCGCGCCGCGGGCCGGGTGTCGGAGAAGCCGAAGCCGTCGGCACCGAGGGAGGCGAAGTCGCCGGGAACCCACTGCGCGATCTGGTCCTGGACCTGACGCATGTAGTCCGAGACCGCGACGACCGGGCCCTTGGTGTCCTGGAGCCGCTGCGTGACATAGGGGACGCGGGGGGTGTCCTGCGGGTCGAGGAAGTTGGCCTCGTCGACCTTCATCGCCTCGCGACGCAGCTCGGTCCATGACGTGACCGACCAGACGTCGGCGATGACGCCCCAGTCCTTGCGGAGCAGCTCCTGGGCCTCGAGGATCCACGGCACCCCGACACCGGAGGCGAGCAGCTGGACGCGCGGCGCGTCCTCGGCAGTCCCCTCGCCCGAGCCCTTCTCGAGGAGGTACATGCCCTTGAGGATGCCCTCGCGGTCGACGTTCTCCGGCTCGGCCGGCTGCTGCATCGGCTCGTTGTAGACGGTGAGGTAGTAGATGACGTTGCGCTCGTCCTCGGTGAGCGAGTCGTCCGTGCCGTACATCCGGTGCAGACCGTCCTGCATGATGTGCGCGATCTCATAGCTGAACGCCGGGTCGTAGGACACGACCGCCGGGTTCGTCGCGGCGAGCAGCTGCGAGTGGCCGTCAGCGTGCTGAAGACCCTCGCCGGTCAGCGTCGTGCGACCGGCGGTCGCGCCGATGAGGAAGCCCCGGCTCATCTGGTCGGCTGCCGCCCAGATGCCGTCACCGGTCCGCTGGAACCCGAACATCGAGTAGAAGACATAGACGGGGATCATCGGCTCGTGGTGCGTCGCGTACGACGTGCCGGCAGCGGTGAAGGCTGCGACCGACCCCGCCTCGTTGATGCCGAGGTGCAGCATCTGACCCTGCTCGGACTCCTTGTACGCGAGCATGAGCTCGGCGTCGACGGAGGTATACCGCTGACCGTGCGGGTTGTAGATCTTGATCGTCGGGAAGAAGCTGTCCATCCCGAAGGTCCGGGCCTCGTCCGGGATGATCGGCACGATGCGCTTGCCGAACTCCTTGTTCCGCATGAGGTCCTTGAGGAGCCGGACGAACGCCATCGTCGAGGCGACCTGCTGCTTGCCCGAGCCCTTCTTGACCTGGGCATACGCGGAGTCGTCGGGGAGCTCGATCGGGACGTGGGCGTGGCGGCGCTCCGGGATGGAGCCGCCGAGCTTGCGCCGGCGCTCGAGCGCATACTGGATGACCTCGTCGTCCTCGCGCGGGTGGTAGTACGGCGGGAGGTAGGGGTCCTTCTCGAGAGTCGCGTCGTCGATCGGGATCTTGAGGCTGTCCCGCAGACCGCGGAGGTCGTCGAGCGCGAGCTTCTTCATCTGGTGGGTGGCGTTACGGCCGGCGAACGAGGTGCCGAGGCCGTAGCCCTTGATCGTCTTGGCGAGGATGACCGTCGGCTGGCCGGTGTGGTTCATCGCCGAACGATAGGCCGCATACACCTTGTGGTAGTCGTGCCCGCCGCGCTTGAGCTTCCACCAGACGTCCTCGTCGCTCCAGTCCTTGACCATCTTGATGGTCCGCGGGTCGCGGGCGAAGAAGTGGTCGCGGACATACTTGCCGTCGTTGGCGCGGAAGGTCTGGTAGTCGCCGTCACTCGTGCTGTTCATGAGGTGGACGAGCGCGCCGTCCTTGTCAGCGGCGAGCAGCGGGTCCCAGCCGCGGCCCCAGACGACCTTGATGACGTTCCACCCGGCACCGCGGAAGAACGCCTCGAGCTCCTGGATGATCTTGCCGTTGCCGCGGACCGGGCCGTCGAGCCGCTGGAGGTTGCAGTTGACGACGAAGGTGAGGTTGTCCATCTCCTCCTGCGCGGCCCACTGCAGGGCACCGCGGGACTCGACCTCGTCCATCTCACCGTCGCCGAGGAACGCCCACACGTGCTGCTCGGAGGTGTCCTTGATGCCGCGGTTGTGGAGGTACTTGTTGAACTGCGCCTGGTAGATCGCGTTGAGCGGCCCCAGACCCATGGAGACGGTCGGGAACTCCCAGAAGTCCGGCATGAGCCGCGGGTGCGGATAGGACGGCAGCGCGAGCGGCTTGCCGTCGACGATGTGGGAGTGCTCCTGGCGGAACCCGTTGAGCTGGTCCTCGGAGATCCGGCCCTCGAGGAAGGCGCGGGCGTACATTCCGGGGGAGGCGTGCCCCTGGAAGAAGATCTGGTCGCCGCCGCCGGGGTGGTCCTTGCCGCGGAAGAAGTGGTTGAAGCCGACCTCATAGAGCGTGGCCGCCGAGGCGAAGGTGCTGATGTGGCCGCCGACGCCGACGCCGGGACGCTGTGCGCGGTGGACGAGGACCGCGGCGTTCCAGCGCAGGAACGCCCGGAAGCGGCGCTCGACGTCCTCGTCGCCGGGGAACCAGGGCTCGTGCTCGGGGTCGATCGTGTTCACGTAGTCGGTCGTCGTCAGCGACGGGACCCCGACGTTCATCAGGCGGGCCCGCTCGAGGAGGCGCAGCATGATGTAGCGCGCGCGCTGGCGGCCCTCGCCGTCGATCACTCCGTCGAGAGAC
>JAAYSB010000410.1 GCA_012518475.1 Intrasporangiaceae bacterium
CGGCCGGATTCAGGCCACCGCCCCACCTGCGCGAAGCCTCAGCTGGCGGACTCGAGCGCGTTGGCCAGGGCGGCGAAGAACTCGGTATACGTCTGGATGCCCTCGTTCGTGTAGGTGTCCGCGGGCAGGTAGACGATGCGGCCCTCCTGGATTGCCGTGACGTTGGCGAGCGCCTCGCTGTCCTCCAGCACGCTGGCTGCCGGAGAGTAGTTCGGGTCGTCGGCCGCGACTGCGGCGTCCCGGTCCATGACCAGGAGCCAGTCCGGATTGGAGTCGGCGATGGCCTCAACGGAGATGTCGTCGCCCTGGTGGTCCTCGCTGCCCTCGGTCTGCAGCGACGGCGTCAGGCCCAGAATGTCGAAGACGGGGCCGAGGGTGCGACCGTTGCCCGGCGCCACATAGCCGATCTCACCGCCGGAGGTGATCAGACCCATGACGGTCTGCTCCGGGTTGTAGGCAGCCTTGGCCCGCTCGATGGCGGCGTCCAGCTCGGCGTTGAGCGCCTCGGCCTCGGCCTCCTTGCCGAAGATGGAGCCCAGGACGGTCGTCTGGCGCTTGAGCTCGGCGTCCAGCGGCTCATCCTCGCGAGGGTCGAGGTTGAGAACAACCGCTTCCGGCGCCAGCTTCTCGAAGTCGGTAGCGAACTCGGCGAAGCGCTGTCCGTTGATGATGAGGTCAGGCTGGGCAGCGACGACGGCCTCGAGGTTGGGCTCGCGGTGGCTACCCAGGTCCACGATCGAGGAGTCCTGCTTGTACGAGACGGTGCTGGGCATGAGCGTGACGGCACCGGCGGTCAGCTCCACGCCCCAGGCGTCGAGGGTCTCGAAGGTCCGGTTGTCGGTGGCGACGACCGAGGTCGGGGGCAGAGCGATCGTGTGCGTGCCGTTGTTGTCCTCGACCTCGATCGAGGTGGCTTCGCCCGCGGTGGTCCCGGCATCGCCGGCAGCATCGTCAGCAGCACCGGTCGTGTCGCTGCCGCAGGCGCTGAGCAGGAGGCACGAGGCGGCCAGCGCGGCGGTCACGATGGAGACGCGCGGGTGTCGGGTGGTGCGGGTCATTGGTCTTCCCCTCAGGGCTCGTGATACGGAAGGTCAGGTAAGGCTCGCCTAACTAAGCATGTCCTAAGTGATGACGCAAGTCCTGTGCGTGTCGCGTCTTCCCACGTGGGACGCCGGGCCCGCTCGCCCGGGGCGTGCTCACCGGCTGACGGGTCTCAGAGCCAGCCGCGGCGGCGGAACAGGAGCGCGAGGACGGCGACGGTCCCGACGATGAGCGCCACCGACAGCCACATGCCCGACGACCGCAGATAGCCGGGATAGGGCACGTTCTGCCCGAACCACCCGGTGATCGCCGTCGGCACGGCGATGATCGCCGCCCAGGCGGCGAGCTTGCGCATGACCTGGTTGAGGCGCATGTCCTGCAGCGACAGGTTCGTCTCGAACAGGCTCGTCACGAGATCGCGGAGCGACTCGGTCCACTCCGCCACCCGGAGGACGTGGTCGTACAGGTCGTCGTACCAGCGGGAGAGCACCGGGTCGTCGTCCCCGTGCCGCAGCATGCCGTTGACGACCTCCCGCATCGGCAGGATGACCCGGCGCAGCCGCACGAGGTCCTTGCGCAGCCCGTAGACCTCCCGGACGAAGGCACGGTCCCCCTCGCGGCCCTCGAAGAGCGTGTTCTCGAGGCCTTCGATCGCGTCGTCGAGCTTCTGGACGGTCTCGAAGTGCCCGTCGACGATCGTGTCGAGCAGTCCGTGCAGGAGGGCGCCGGTGGTGCCGCGCGCGATGAGGTCCTCGTTGTCCCGCCAGCGCCGGACCACCTCGTCGATGTCGAAGCGGTCGTCCTGACGGATCGTGACAAGGGTGCCCTCGTGAACCAGGCCGCTGATCCGGGTCAGCTCGAGCCGCTCGGGAGCGCCGTCGGGGGAGCGCAGGCCGAGCGCATAGGTCGTGAAGAAGGTATGGTCCGCCGCCCGGACGAACTTCGGCCGCTCGAGCGGTGCGAGGACGTCCTCGACGGTCTGCTCCGAGAGATCGAGGTGCTCGGCGAGGCAGGGCCGATTGGCTTGACGGGGCTGCTGCCAGGCATCCTGAGTCGTTCGGTTCCCGCGACGACAGCAGGTGGCATGCCCCAAGAGCGTCTCGACCGCGCCACCCTGACCCTCCTCGGGATCATGGTGTTCGCGGCGTTCACCCTCATCCTCAACGAGACACTTCTCGGTGTCGCCCTGCCCGAGCTCATGGAGTCGCTCGACGTCACGGCCTCGACCGCGCAGTGGCTCACGTCGTCCTTCATGCTCACCCTCGCGGTCGTGACACCGACCGCGGGGTATGTGCTGGCCCGGTGGTCGCCCCGCACCGTCTTCGTCGCCGCGATGGCCGTGTTCACGGCGGGAACCGTCCTCGCCGCCTCCGCGCCGAGCTTCGCGCCGCTGCTCGCCGGCCGGGTGCTCCAGGCGAGCGGAACGGCGGTCATGATCCCGCTGCTCATGACGACGATCCTCCGGCTCATCCCACCGTCACGCCGCGGCCAGATGATGGGCTACGTCGGCCTGTCCATCTCTGCGGCACCGGCGCTCGGGCCGACGGTCTCCGGGATGATCCTCCAGTTCGCCTCGTGGCGCTGGCTGTTCATCCTCGTCATCCCGATCGCCCTCGTGACGGTCGCGGTCGGCGCCCGGTTCGCACCCCGGGAGATCCACACGTCCGTCGGGCACCTCGATGTCCTCTCGATGGTGCTGTCCACCCTCGGTTTCGGCGCCCTGGTCCTCGGACTGTCCTCCCTTGGCGGCGAGACCGCGCTGCCGGTCCACCCTGCCCTCCTCCTCGTCGCCGGTGCGTTGGGGGTGACGTGGTTCGTGGTGCGCCAACGGGTTCTCGCCCAGCGGGAGCGGGCGTTCCTCGACCTGCGGACCTTCCGGAGCCGCGCATACACCTTGACGGTTGTCCTGACCGGGATCACGCTGGCGAGTCTGCTCGGCGTGGCTGTCGTCCTGCCGCTGTTCACTGTCGTCACCCTCGGTATGACGCCGCTCGCGACCGGCCTGATGCTGCTCCCGGGCGCTCTCGTCATGGGTGCGATGGGTCCGTTCATCGGAAAGCTGAGCGACCGGCTCGGCGCCCGCCCGCTCGTGCTGCCCGGCTCGATCATCTTCGTCGTGGCCATGGGCATCATGACGACCTTCGGCCCCGGCACTGCGATGTGGACGATCGTCGTCGCTCACGTGCTCATGTCGGTCGGCATCGCGACGATGAACACCCCGATGCTCAACTTCGGGCTGGGGTCGCTGCGGCACGAGCTGTATTCCCACGGCTCCGCCGCGCTCACAACGTTCCAGCAGGTCGCCGGTGCTGCCGCCACGGCCGGCTTCGTCACGCTCATGACGATCGAGGTCCGGTATGCATTCGTCACCGCTGCGGTGATCTCCCTGGCCTCCGTCGGTGTCGCGCTGCGTCTGCCGCGGTCCTCTCGCTAGTCTCTTGACCTGTGAGGGAGAGCCATGGCCAATGAGGTGATCGAGCAGGCCCATGCCGACCTCGCCTCCGGGCAGGCCTGGCGAGCCCGCGACCTGCTGTGCAAGCACCTCGAGACCGCGGCCGACGCCGAGGCGCTCGCGGTCCTCGGTGGCGTCCTCTACGGCATGGGTGACCTGCCCGCTGCCGGGGCCGCGTGGTTCGGGACCGCGAAGAGGGGTGCCGAGGTCGACGAGGCGATCAAGGCCTGGCGTGAGCACCACGACGAGCACTTCGGCAACATGTGGCGCTCGCTCCCGCGTTCGGTGCGTCGTTCCCCTGCTGTGCCCCGCGTCGAGGCACTCAAGCGCAAGGCCATCGAGCGGGACGAGCTCGACGGCAAGGAGCCCTATGTCGCTCCGAAACCGCAGAAGCAGGGCATCGACGCTGCCCTCGTCGTCGCATACATCATCGCCGCGCTGCTCATGGTCTGCGCCGCCGTCGGCCTGGTCCAGATCCTGTCCTGGATGACGCCCGGCTCCTGATCCCAGGGTCGATTCGCCTCGCCGGAATTTATCTACTACAGTGTGTCGTACTGCCGGATCGGCAGCTCGAAACCTCTCTCATGGCAAGGAAGCAAAATGCGCGCCACGCTTGACAAGCTCATCTCCTGGATGGGTGTCCTTCTCGCCGTCGTCCTCCTGGTCGCCGGCGCCCTGCTCCTGTGGGCCAACAACTTCATCGGTGACCAGGTTCACCAGCAGCTCTCCGACCAGCAGATCACCATGCCGACCGAGGAGGCGCTCGCAGCTGACGAGGCGCTGTCCGAGGAGGACCGTGAGGCCCTGCGTCCGTTCGCGGGCGAGCCCATGACGAGCGGCCCCGCCGCTCGTGCGTACTCCGACAACTTCATCCTGGCTCACATGAGCGCCTCCAGTGGTGGCGAGACCTACAGCAGCCTCGGTGGCGTCGTCCGTGAGGCCTGCGCCGAGCCCGAGAGCGAGGCCTGCGCCGAGGCCAACGCCCTGCGAGAGAGCGCCTTCAAGGGCAGCACCCTTCGAGGCCTGCTCCTCTACGGCTACGCCTTCGCGACCATGGGCACCATCGCCGGTTGGGCCGCCATCGGCGCCTTCATCGGTGCAGCTGTCCTGCTGTTCCTCGCCTTCCTGGGCTTCCGTCACTCCCGCGAGGTCGAGACCCCGGCTCGCGCGTGACCCCAGCCTGACGGCTACTACGATCGGCCCATCCCCTGACGGGGGTGGGCCGTTCGCTGTCTTCCCGGAGATGTCGGGGCAGTTGAGCGGACACCGGGGCAGGAGGCCTGATCTCGTGGGATAAACTGCCTGGGCGCCACTCGCTCGAGCTGTACGATCACGCTGGGTGGGGGCACTGCCGGTGTAGCTCAATGGTAGAGCGCCAGCTTCCCAAGCTGGACACGCGGGTTCGATTCCCGTCACCGGCTCCACGCAGGAGGACCCAGACACGTTTTTCGTCTGGGTCCTCACGGGTGAACGTGGGATCACCCCTGCCGGCTCACTCGGGTGCGCCAACGCAGCTCACGCTGAGACGAAGCTATGACACCCTCCGGCCCCGCACCCTTACGCCGGGGACATCTCAACTACGGTGGCCGTAGTTCCGTTACGGCAAGGCGACAAAGGGGTTTCATGGCACCGCAGGGGTTTGAAGACAAGGTCGCCTTCGTGTGGAAGGTGGCGGACAAGCTGCGGGGGACGTTCAAGCAGCACGAGTACGGCTCGGTCATGCTGCCGCTGCTGGTCCTGCGCCGCATGGACGCCGTCCTCGCCCCCACCAAGGCCCAAGTCCTCGAGAACGCCAAGAGCCTCGCCGACGACGCCCCGGGCCGGGACGCAATCCTCAAGCGCGCCGCAGGGCACCGGTTCTACAACACCTCGCCGCTCTCGTTCGCGGGCCTGCTCGCCGATGACAAGAACGTCGCCGACAACCTAGCCGCCTACATCCGCGCCCTCTCCCCGGACGCCTACCGGGTGATGGAGGCCTACAACGTCGACAACCGGATCGAGCGGATGGACCGCGCCGGGATCCTGTATGCGGTGCTCGCCGACTTCGCCGACCTCGACCTACGCCCCACGATCGTCAGCAACGAGGCGATGGGCTACATCTTCGAAGAACTCCTCCGGAAGTTCTCCGAGATGAGCAACGAGACCGCCGGAGAGCACTACACCCCCCGCGAGGTCATCCGCCTCATGGTCGACCTCCTCGTCTCCGGACGGGCATCAAAGGAACTGACCGAGAACCCAGTCCCGGTGCGCACCGTCTACGACCCGGCCGCCGGCACCGGCGGGATGCTCATGACCGCCATGCACCGCATCAAGGAGCTCAACGACAAGGCCATCGTGCAGGTGGCCGGGCAGGAGCTCAACGACGAGACCTGGGCGATCGCCCAGTCCGACTTGATGATGCAGGACATCGACCCCGCCCGGATGCGCAACGGCAACACCCTCACCGGTGATGCGTTCCCGACCGAGAAGTTCGACTTCATCCTCGCCAACCCGCCCTACGGTGTGGACTGGAAGGCGTACGCCGCCCCGATCAAGGACGAACACGAGAAGCAAGGCCACCACGGCCGGTTCGGCGCCGGCCTGCCCCGCGTCTCGGACGGGTCGTTCCTGTTCCTGCAGCACATGCTCTCCCACATGAAACCGACCGGGTCCCGGGTCGGGATCGTCCTGTCCGGGTCCCCGCTGTTCTCCGGGCAGGCCGGCTCCGGGGAGTCCGAGATCCGCCGCTGGATCCTCGAGAACGACTGGCTCGAAGGTATCGTCGCCCTCCCGGACCAGATGTTCTACAACACCGGCATCTCCACCTACGTCTGGGTCCTCACCAACGACAAGACCGAACAGTCCAAGGGCAAGGTCGTCCTGGTCGACGCCCGCGACCTCGGCACCAAGATGCGCAAGTCCCTCGGCGACAAACGCAAAGAACTCACCCCCGCTGCGATCGATGACATTGTCCGGCTCTACCTCGGCGCCCACGACGAGACCGTCAACGATCCCCGCATCAAGGTCCTGCCCCGGGAGACGTTCGGGTTCCAGCGGATCACCGTCGAACGGCCCATGCGCCGACGCTGGCACGTCACCCCCGAGATCGTCGCCTCGGACGAGGCGTATGCGCACCTCGCCCCCCTCATCGGCCGCACCTTCGACACCGAGAAGGCCCTCCTCGCTGAGGTCAACGGGCTTGCCGCAGCCGGCAAGAAGAAGTTCGCCAAGGCGTGCGCGGTCGCCGACCCCGACGCCGCGA
>JAAYSB010000411.1 GCA_012518475.1 Intrasporangiaceae bacterium
ATCGTTGATGATCTCCTCGACGTCCTCGTCGGTGAACTCGTGCATAGCCCTAGTGTGCCGTGCCGGAACGGGTCACTAGTCAACCGGTGAGGGTGCGCACACCCTCGAGAAGACGGTCGATATCGTCCTCGGTCGTATAGGGCGCAAGCCCGACCCGGACCGCGCCGCCGTCCCCGAGCCCCAGGTGGCGCGAGCACTCGATGGCATAGAAGCTGCTCGCAGGCGCGTTGACCCCCAGGACCGCGAGGGCGCGGTAGACCTCGCCGGACTCCAGCCCGTCGATCGAGAAGAGCAGGGTCGGCGTGCGCTTCTCGGCGTTCGAGTACACCCGTACACCGGGCAGCGTACGGAGCACCGGCTCGAGGCGTGCCAGCAGGCTCTCCTCGTGTGCCCGCAGCGACTCATAGGCGGCAAGGATCCGCTCCCGCCTGGAGCCGTGCGCGGCGTCATCGAAGGTCGCGAGGAAGTAGATCGCTGCGGTCGTGCCGGCCATGAGCTCGTAGGGCAGGGTTCCGAGCTCGAAGCGCTCAGGGACCTCGTCGGTCGACGGGAGCAGCTTGTCCGGCCGCAGGCCCTCGAGCAGCTCCGGCCGAGCAGCAGCCACGACACCGCAGTGCGGTCCCATGAGCTTGTAGGGCGAGCACGTGTAGAAGTCCGCACCGAGCTCGTCCAGGTCGACCGAGTCGTGCGCCGTCGCGTGGACGCCGTCGACCCACACCACGGCCCCGACCTCGCGAGCCAGCCGGGCGGTCTTGCACACCGGCGGCTTGGTGCCGATGAGGTTCGATGCCGCCGTGAGCGCGACGAGTCGGGTGCGCTCGGTGATGTGCGGGGCGAAGTGCTCCTCGGTCTGCGCGCCTGTCGTCGGGTCGAAGTCGGCCCAGCGCACAGTCGCGCCGACCGTCTCGGCGGCCTGGACCCAGGGCCGGATATTGCTGTCATGGTCGAGCCGGGACACGACGACCTCGTCGCCGGGGCCCCAGTCCTTGGCCAGCACCCGGGAGAAGTCATAGGTGAGCTGGGTCGAGCTGCGCCCGAAGACAACGGCGCGCGGGTCGGCTCCGAGCAGATCACCGAGGGCGGCCCGGCAGTCCCGGACGACGTCCTCGGCCCGGCGCTCTGCTGCCGTGACCGTGCCCCGGTTGGCGATCGACGCGGTGAGGGTGTCGGCCACGGCCTGGGCAACCACGTCGGGGGTCTGCGTCCCGCCGGGGCCGTCGAAGTGGGCGGTCCCGGACGCGAGCGCCGGGAAGTGGGAGCGGATCCGCTCGACGTCATAGGCCATAGGCCCATCCTGCCCTGCCCACCAGCCCCGGGCGAAGTACTCGCTGGAGGTGCAGCTTCCCCTCCGTTATCTCGCAATTGCGAGATAACGGAGGAGGCCGGGGCGAGAGCCGGCCAGTGCCCGAGCGACCAGGGCACGCCGGTAGTTTGGACACATGCCGGCCCGACCGCTCGAGGAGCTCGTCCACCCGTCGTGGGTGCCGGCCCTGCGCAGGCACCTGCCCGACATCGACACCACCCTCGCCGGACTCGGCGAGTTCCTCCGGGCCGAGGTCGCGGCCGGTCGTGGCTACCTGCCCGCCGGTGCCCATGTCCTGCGTGCCTTCGGGCAGCCGCTCGACCGGGTCCGCGTCCTCATCGTCGGCCAGGACCCGTATCCGACGCCCGGCCACGCGATCGGCCTGTCCTTCGCCGTCGCCCCGGACGTCCAGCCCGTGCCGCGCAGCCTGGTCAACATCTTCAGCGAGCTCGTCGACGACCTCGGCGTGCCCCGCCCCACGACCGGCGACCTCACCCCGTGGGCCGATCACGGCGTCCTCCTCCTCAACCGTGTCCTCACCGTCAGCCCCGGCGCTCCCGCCAGTCACCGGGGCAAGGGCTGGGAGGGGATCACCGAGGCAGCCATCGACGCCCTGGCCGAGCGGGGCGGCCCTCTCGTCGCGATCCTCTGGGGCCGCGACGCCCGCAACCTCAGCGGGAGGCTCCCCGGCATACCGATCGTCGAGTCGGCCCATCCCTCACCGCTGTCCGCCCGCTCGGGCTTCTTCGGCTCCCGGCCGTTCAGCCGCGCCAACGACCACCTCGTGCGCCTCGGCGCACCACCGATCGACTGGAGACTTCCGTGACCGTCACCCCGGACGAGACCCCCGTGTGGGAGAGGTATGTCGCCATCGGCGACTCCTTCACCGAGGGCATGGTCGACCCGGACCCCACAGACCCGACCCGCTTCCGCGGCTGGGCGGACCGGCTCGCCGAGCACCTCGCCCGGCACGCCGTGGACCACGGGAAGCAGTTCCGGTATGCGAACCTCGCCGTGCGCGGACGCAAGCTGGGCGACGTGGTCGGCCCGCAGCTCGAGCGCGCGCTGTCGATGGAGCCCGACCTGGTCTCGATGGTCGGCGGCGGGAACGACATCCTCCGGCCGTCGGTCGATCTCGACGCGCTCGCCGCCCGCCTCGAGGAGGCCGTCGTGACGATCCGGGCTACCGGGTCGGACGTCCTGCTCGCCACCCCGACCGACCCGCGCGAGGCCGGGCTGTTCAAGGCGCTCCGCCCCCGGCACGCGATCCACACGGCGAACCTGTTCACCATCGCCCAGGACCACGGGTGCTACATCCTCAACCTCTGGGGACTGAAGGCCACCCGGGACTGGCGCATGTGGGGCGAGGACCGCATACACCCTTCGCAGCAGGGGCATGAGCGGATCACTCAGGCGGCCTTGCTGGCGCTCGGTCTGCCGGAGACCGACCCGGACTGGCGGACCCCGCTCGAGACGATGGACCGGGCCGGTCGCCGCGAAGAGCTGCGTGCGCACGCCGCGTGGGCGAGGACGCACGCCGCTCCGTGGGTGCAGCGGCGGCTGCGGGGCGCCTCCTCCGGGGACGCCCTCACTCCGAAACGCCCGGATCTCGAGCCGCTCTGAGCCGGCAACCGTCCGCAGGGGTCTGGCGCGGCTCGGCGCGCGCGCCTAGCGTGAGGGAATGAGTCAGGACCCAGCCGCACGGCCTCCTCAGATCCGCACCGTCGGCGAGCTCCGGGAGAGCGGGCACGAACAGCGGTCGCTGCGCGCCGAGATCCGCGACAACCTCGTCGCGATGCTCGCTGCGGGCGAGGACCCATGGCCGGGGCTGCACGGCTTCGGTGCCACGGTCATCCCGCAGATCGAGCGGGCCCTGCTCGCCGGTCACGACATCGTCCTACTCGGCGAGCGCGGCCAGGGCAAGACCCGGCTGCTCCGCAGCCTCGTCGGGCTGCTCGACGAGTGGTCGCCGGTCATCGACGGCTCCGAGCTCGGCGAGCACCCTTATGAGCCGATCACGACCGAGTCCCAGCGCCGAGCGGAGC
>JAAYSB010000412.1 GCA_012518475.1 Intrasporangiaceae bacterium
CGCCCGCCTCGGTCGGCCACCACCTGGAGCGGGCCGTTAGCTTCGACCCATTGTCGATTCCGCCTGCGTCGTCCAGAAGCGTTGTGTTCCAGCGGAATTGCCGCGCCGCATCGGGCGCTCGTGAACATCGTTGCTTGACAACGGTCCTGCAGCCGGGTTTGGGTGGATGCGTTGTGCCGCAACGATAGTCCCCACCACGGGCTGGTCGAGCATGGCGACGGTACCGCGACCCTCGACCAGACTTGCACCGTTGTCTACGACGAGTCGTACTCCGAGATGAGGCCCGGTTCCAACCCCAACTCGGGCTTCATGCTCGACGTCGAGGTGAGCGAGACCACCACGGTCTACACCAACACGACCTACTGGGAGCGAAATGACGCCGACACTGGCTGGACCCAGGTAGACCGGTCACAGACGATGGACGTCACCGAGGTGGTCACCATCAACGGCTGCTACAACCGCGACGGCAACCTCGTCCGCGGCAGCAACAATCCCAACTGCACCCTCCCCTGAGTACACACGGCCGACGAGGCTGCGAGACGAGGGCCCTGACATCGTCTGGGCCCTCGTCTGGTTGAACCGGGGTCGACCGCAGCAGGGGGCGGGCCACTAGGCTGGCCGTCGTGAGCGCACAGATCGCCGTGGCAGTCATCGGAGCAGCGGGTCGGATGGGGTCGGAGGTGTGCCGCGCTGTCGAGGGCGCATCAGGTATGCGACTCGTCGGTCGCTACGACGCGGGCGATGATCTCGGGGACCTGTCCGGGGCTGACGTGGTCGTCGAGTTCTCGGTGCCGGAAGCCTCGCTGGACAACGTCCTGCACTGTGTCGGGGAGGGGGTCCACGTCGTCGTCGGGACCACCGGATGGGACGATGCCAAGCTGGACCGCGTGCGCTCTGCCGTTGACGAGCGGCCGGGAGTGGGGGTACTCATCGCGCCGAACTTCGCCATCGGCGCCATCCTCATGATGGCCTTCGCCGCCCAGGCGGCCCGGTTCTATGAGTCGGTCGAGGTCATCGAGCTGCACCACCCGAACAAGGTGGATGCACCATCGGGAACGGCTGCGCGCACTGCCCGGCTCATCGGGGAAGCGCGGTCGGCTGCTGGCCTCGGCGAGTCGCCGGACGCGACCACTGCCGACCCTGACGGTGCCCGTGGCGCACGCATCGACGGTGTCTCGGTCCACAGCGTGCGGCTCCGCGGCCTGGTTGCCCACCAGGAGGTTCTCTTCGGCGCAGAGGGGGAGCAGCTGACGATCCGGCACGACTCCTTCGACCGGGTCTCGTTCATGCCGGGTGTCATCGAGGCCGTGCGCAACGTCGGCGACCATCCTGGCCTGACCGTCGGCCTGGAGAACTATCTCGGACTAGGGGAGTAGTCATGCAGCTCACCGTGCGGACCATCGGCGTGCCCGGCACCGGACCGGAGGACGTGCTTGTCGCCCCGGACGGCAGCTCGGTACTGACCGGGACCAAGGACGGGGCCCTCTGGTCACTCACGCCGGATGGCTCGAAGCTCGCGCGGGTGGCCCACACCGCCGGTCGCCCACTTGGACTCGAGTGGCTCCCCGACGGGCGGGTCCTCGTCTGCGACGCCCACCGCGGCCTGCTCGCCGTCGACCTCGCCGACGGAGCCGTCGAGGAGCTCGTGACGAGTGTGGACGGCGTGCGGCTCCGCTTCACGAACAACGCCGCTGTCGCCGCCGACGGGACGATCTTCTTCAGCGACTCCAGCCGGCACTACAGCGTGGACGACTGGAAGTCCGACCTCATCGCGCACACCCGCACGGGTCGTCTCTTCCGGAGGACGCCAGATGGTGAGGTTGCGACGCTGCTCGACGGTCTCGCCTTCGCCAACGGCGTCGCGCTGACACCGGACGGGGACCAGGTCTGGGTCGCAGAGACCGCACTCTCCCGGATCCGGCGCCTCTCGATCGAGGGCCAGGACCTCGGGATGATCGAGGGTCTGCCGGGCTACCCCGACAACATCGCCCTCGGATCGGACGGGCTGATCTGGGTTGCGGTCGCCTCGCCTCCGGACGCCACGCTCGGCCTGCTCCAGAACAAGGGCGCTCGCCTGCGCCCTCTGGCCTTGCGGCTTCCTGAGGCAGTCAAACCCAAGCCGAAGCGAACGATCCGGGCGGTGGCGTATGCGGCTGACGGTCGCCTCGTCCACGACCTCAGCGCTGATGCCGGTGAGTGGCACATGGCCACCGGAGTCCGGGAGCACCAGGGTGAGCTGTGGCTCGGTTCCCTCGTCGAACCCGCGGTCGCGGTCGTCACCCTGCACGGGAGTGCTCGGTGATCCTCACCGAGACGCGCGGCCGCGTCGGCATCGTGACCATCGACCGCCACGAACGACGTAATGCCCTCGACCTCGCCCACGTCCAGGACCTCCGTGAGTCCGTGGACGGCCTGCTCAGCGAGCAGGTCAGGTCCATCGTCATCACCGGTGCGGGCTCGTCCTTCTGCTCGGGGGCAGACCTCGGTGGCGTCTACGGTCCTGGCTTCCGTGACGCGCTGTACTCAGCGCTCGACGTCATCTCCTCAGCGCCGGTCCCGGTCATCGCGGCAGTCAACGGGCCGGCCATCGGCGCCGGCACCCAGGTCGCGATTGCATGCGACCTGCGCGTCGCTGCACCTTCGGCAAGGTTCGCGATCCCCACTGCCCGCAACGGCCTCGCCGTCGATCCCTGGACGATCCGCAGGCTCGCCCTCGTCGCCGGCGGTGGCCCGGCTCGGGCCATGCTCCTCGGCTGCGAGCAGTACAGCGACTCACGCGCCTATCAGGTCGGCCTCGTCGACCGGCTCGGCACGTTCCATGACGCTGTCGAGTGGGCCGAGGACCTCGCGACCGCCGCACCCCTGACCCTTGCGTACTCCAAGGCCGCGCTCGAGTCGATGTTCGAGCCGCGCCCCTGGGGTGAGGACCTCGACCGCGACTTCGCAGCCGTGTGGGAGAGCGAGGACGTCGAGGAGGGCGTGCGGGCTCGGATGGAGAAGCGCAAGCCCGACTTCAAGGGCCGCTGAGCGCCGGCCCCCGTGCCATAACCTGGCAATTGCCAGGTTATGGCACGGCGTCCGGAGACGGGCTCAGCCGAGGCCGGCGAGCCGGACCAGGGCTGCCGCTGCGGCTCCCGCGATCACCACGACGAGGAAGTTCGCGCGGCGCCAGAGGAGGAGGGCGGCGACGGCAAGGGCTGCGACGCGCGCGTCGAGGACGAGTTCGCCTTCGTCGCCACCGAACGTCTGGACGGCGATGAGTCCGGCGAGCAGCGCGACGGGGAGCAGGGTCGTGATACGCGAGACGCGCTCGCCGTCCACGATGCTGCCGGGGACGAGATAGCCGATAATCTTCGTGCCGAAGCACAGCACGCAGGCGAGCAGGACTGCGACAGTAAGGCTCATGGGACCGGGTCCGATCCGGGGAGCTCGCCGTCCTCGCCCTCGAGAGGCGGCTCGTGGTGGGCCGCTGAGCGCAGGCCGAGCGCGACCGCGGCCAGGGCGGCGATGAGGACCGGGATGCCGGCTGGGACAAGCGGTGATGACACGAGTGCCAGGGCGACGGCGAGAGCCGCGGTCAGTCGGGCGGTCGTGCTCGCGAGGCGCGGCCAGACCAGCGCGGTGAAGGCCGCCACGGCTGCACCGTCGAGGCCATAGACCTTCGGGTCGCCCATGGCGTTGCCGGCGAGCGCACCGATGAAGGTCATGAGGTTCCAGAACAGGAACACGGCGATCCCGGTGTGCCAGAAGCCGAGCTTCTGGGCGGGCTGCTCGGGCTGGGCGAGGCCGACAGCGGTCGACTCGTCGATGGTCAGCTGGGCGGCTGCGAGCCGCTTGGCGCCTCGTGCGTCGAGGAACTTGCGGGTCTGGAGGGCATACAGACCGTTGCGGATGCTGAGCATCGTCGCCGTGGCGATGGCTGCGGGGGCGGCAGCGAGGCCACCTGTGCCGATGATCCCGACGAAGGCGAACTGCGAACCGCCGGTGAACATGAGCAGGGAGAGGGCCTGGGTCTGCCAGAGGTCGAGACCGGCGGCTACGGACAGTGCGCCGAAGCTGATGCCATAGAGCCCGGTCGCGATTCCCACCGACCACGACTGGCGCAGAACCTCCGTGCGCCGCTCGGCGGGGAGGGTCTGGACGGTCTCAGCCATCTGCCGGTGCCGTGGGTTCAGGGTCGTGGGTCTCTGCGTCGGTGAGCCGGGCGGAGACCCGGACCTCGCGGATCTCGACATCCTCGACGATGACCCGGTCACGGTATGCGCCGTCCGGGGCCAGGCCGGCCTGGTCGAAGAACGCGCGGGTGTCCTCGGCGTCGGCCGGGAACCACGTCGTCAGCTCGGTCGCGCCGGCCTCCTGGAGGATGTCGGCCGTCGCATTGAGCAGGCGTGAGCCGTGGCCGCTGCGGCGGCCGTCCGGGTGGACGCCCAGCTCGAGGAGTGCCCCAGTTGTCGGCTCTCCGTCGAGGTCCTGGGAGGGGCCGAGCGCCGCATACCCCACGATCTGTTCTCCGGCGCACGCGACGAGCAGCGTCCAGACGCCCGGGGGAGGGGAGGCGAGGGAGCGCCGCCAGGCGCTCGCGAAACCCGCGGCGGTGAACTGCTCGGCGATCTGCTCCGGCACCCGCGGCCCGAAGGTCTGCCGCCAGACCGCCTCCTGGACGATCCCGACGGCGGGGGCGTCGTTCGGGCCGGCCCGGCGGACGCTGGCGTCGGCGAGGGGGCCGGGTGTTGGTCGGGGGACGGCACCGTGAGCATGGTCGTGCTCGTGGCTGTGGTCGTGACTCACCCGGTCAGCCTCTCATCCCTCGCCGAGAAGAGGCGTCTCGGTCCACGAACGGGACTCGCCGCTGGTGTCCAGCAGGTGAGACGGCAGTCTGAGATAGTGGAGACATGTACGGCAACGACTACGGCCCCGATGACGCGGCTGGCGAG
>JAAYSB010000046.1 GCA_012518475.1 Intrasporangiaceae bacterium
CGCCGACGGCAGGCCGATGCCGCGCGTCGTCGGCGGACGGTACGGGTTGTCGTCGAAGGAGTTCACGCCCGGCATGATCGCGGGGGTGTATGCAGCGCTCGCCTCGGACGCGCTGCCGCGCCGGTTCACCGTCGGCATCACCGACGACGTCTCCGGCACCTCGATCGACTACGACGCCGGCCTCGACATCGAGGACGACGAGACGGTCCGCGCCGTGTTCTTCGGCATCGGCTCCGACGGCACCGTTGGCGCGAACAAGAACACGATCAAGATCCTCGGCGAGGACCGCTACGCGCAGGCCTACTTCGTCTATGACTCGAAGAAGTCCGGCGGCTCGACGATCTCGCACCTTCGGTTCGGCCCGCACCCGATCCGGGCGCCCTATCTCGTGACCGCGGCCGAGTTCGTCGGCATCCACCACCAGGGTCTCCTGGACACCCTCGATCCGCTCGCGATCGCCGCCGACGGGGGAGTGGTCCTGCTCAACACCGCTACGCCGACCGAGCAGGTGTGGGGCTCGCTCACGCGCGCGGTGCAGGAGGCCGTCGTCGCGAAGAACCTGCGCCTGTTCGCCATCGACGCCGACAAGGTCGCGCGTGACGCGGGCCTGCCAGGCCGGACGAACACCGTCCTGCAGACCTGCTTCTTCGCGATCTCCGGCGTGCTCCCGCGCGAGGAGGCGATCGAGCGGATCAAGGTCGCCATCCGCAAGACCTATGCCCGTCGCGGCCCCGACATCGTCGAGCGCAACGAGGCGGCCGTCGACGCGACGCTGGCCAACCTCCACGAGATCGACGTGAGCAGTGGCACCGGCTCCACGAGCGCGGCGCCGCCGGTGGTGCCCGATGCGGCACCGGACTTCGTCAAGGACGTCACGGCGGCGATGATGACCGGCCGTGGGGACAGCCTGCCGGTCAGCGCCCTGCCCGTCGACGGGACCTATCCGAGCGGGACGACGGCCTTCGAGAAGCGCCGGATCTCCGACCTGGTCGCCGAGTGGGACCCGGACTCGTGCATCCAGTGCGGCAACTGCGCGTTCGTCTGCCCGCACAGCGTCATCCGGGCGAAGTTCTACGACGACGGAGAGCTCGAGGGCGCGCCGGAAAGCTTCGCGAGCGCTCCGCTCAACGCAGCCGGACTGCCGAGCACCCGGTACACCCTCCAGGTCTATCCGGAGGACTGCACGGGCTGCGGCCTGTGTGTCGAGGCGTGCCCGGTGAGCCCCGTTCCGGGCACCGGCCTCAAGGCGATCAACCTCGTCGACGCCACCCCGCGGCACGAGGACGGCCCGGCGGAGGTCGAGTTCTTCGAGTCCCTGCCGATGAACGACCGCTCCCGGGTGGACTTCGGCACCGTGCGCGGCACCCAGTTCCTCGAGCCGCTCTTCGAGTTCTCCGGGGCGTGCTCCGGCTGTGGCGAGACGCCGTACCTCAAGCTGCTCACCCAGCTGTTCGGTGACCGGACCACGGTCGCGAACGCCACCGGGTGCTCGAGCATCTACGGAGGCAACCTCCCGACGACGCCGTGGTCGACGAACAAGCAGGGTCGCGGACCGGCCTGGTCGAACTCCCTCTTCGAGGACAACGCCGAGTTCGGGCTCGGTCTGCAGCTCGCTGCCGACCTGCACACCTCCCTCGCTCGCACCAGGATCACCGAGCTGCGGGACGAGATCGGCGCCGAGCTCGTCGATGCCATCCTCACCGCGCCGCAGGTGCGCGAGTCCGAGCTCGCCGCCCAGCGCGAGCGCGTCGAGGAGCTGCAGCGGCGCCTCGAGGGCATCGACCACCCCAAGGTCGCCGACCTGCGCAGCGTCCTGGACCACCTCGTCCGGCGGAGCATCTGGATCGTCGGCGGGGACGGCTGGGCCTATGACATCGGGTCCGGCGGGCTCGACCACGTCCTGGCCAGCGGGCGCAACGTCAACGTCCTCGTGCTCGACACCGAGGTCTACTCCAACACCGGTGGGCAGTCGTCGAAGGCGACCCCGCTCGGTGCGGTCGCGAAGTTCGCGGCCGGTGGCAAGACGGTGGCCAAGAAGGACCTGGCCCTCCAGGCGATCGCCTACGGCAGCGTCTATGTCGCGCGCGTCGCGATGGGCGCCGACGCCCAGCAGACGCTCCGGGCGTTCCGTGAGGCCGAGGCCTATGACGGGCCGTCACTGATCATCGCCTACAGCCACTGCATCGCCCACGGCATCGAGATGAGCGAGGGGCTCAACCAGCAGCAGCGGGCCGTCCGCTCCGGGCACTGGCCGCTGCTCCGCTACGACCCGGTCGTCCGGGACGCCGGCGGCAACCCGTTCCAGCTCGACTCCCCGCGGCCGTCGATCCCGCTTGAGGACTACATCTATCGCGAGCTGAGATACCGGATGCTCAAGAACGCCAACCCCGAGGAGGCGGAGCGGCTGCTCGAGCTCGGCCAGCAGGCCGTCGACCAGCGCTGGGCGGTCTATGAGGAGATGGCCACCCGCAGCGCCGCCCAGTTCACCGCCGACGCCCGACGATCGACGACGAACGGCACCACCAGCACGACCAGCACGACCAGCACGAGGAGCTCCACATGGACCTGAGCACGACCTATCTCGGCCTCACCCTCCGCAGCCCCCTCGTGGCCTCGGCGTCGCCGGTGACCGCGCGTCTCGACACGCTCCAGGCGGTCGTCGACGCCGGGATCGGGGCGGTCGTCCTGCCCTCGCTCTTCGAGGAGCAGGTGCGTCAGCAGGAGCTCGCGGACCTGGCCCTCACCGAGAAGCACGAGTATGCGTTCAGTGAGGCGACGAGCTATCTGCC
>JAAYSB010000047.1 GCA_012518475.1 Intrasporangiaceae bacterium
AAACGCAGGAAGTCGGCGGCACGCTCGTCGGGGACGGCGAAGGTGAGGGCCACGGAGCGGTCGGTGAGCTGCTCGCGGTCGATGACGGTGAGGTCGTGGAACTGGTGGCGGGTGCGCGCGGCACCGCCCGAGGGCACAAGGAGACTCACGCTCACACCGCCTTGAACTCGTCGAAGGGGTCGCCGCACGCCCGGCAGCGGTGCAGTGCCTTGCACGCGGTCGTCCCGAAGCGGGTGATGAGCTCGGTGTCAGTGGAGCCGCAGCGCGGGCAGATCACCCGATCGGCACCAGGGTCAGGGGCCTTCCCGATGGGCACCGGCACCGGCCCCTCTCGTGGACCCGGTGGGGCGATGTGCAGCTCCTCGAGCGCCGCACGTCCCCGGTCGGTGATCCAGTCCGTCGTCCAGGGCGGGGAGAACGATGTCTCGACCGTGGCGGCATAGCCGCAGTCGGCCGCAACGTCGACGATGTCGCGCGCGATGACCTCCATGGCCGGGCAGCCGCTGTAGGTCGGTGTGATGGTCACGACGACCGAGGAGCTCTCCACATCGACCTGCACGTCCCGGACGATACCGAGATCGGCGATGGTCAGCGTGGGGATCTCCGGGTCGGTGACCGCTCCGACAGCACGCACGACCTCGTCAGCACTGAGCCTCGTCCTCACCAGGTCGCTCCCGGGTGCGAGCGGGTGAGGTGCTGCATCTCCGCGATGAGGTAGCCGAGGGCCTCGGAGTGGATCCCGTCCCGGCCACCGCGCGAGTGCCAGCCCGCGTCTGGGACGTCGTCGAGGGTCGCCTCGGTCAGGATCGCGGAGACGAAGCCGAGGACCGGCTCGCGCAGCGAGGACGGCAGGACGCCGAAGCCGGCGTCCACGCCGGCCTGCTCGGCGGCGGTGTCGGTGAAGAGCTCATCGACATACGGCGCGACCCGGACCAAAGCGGCAGTCATGCGGGCGTGTGACTCGCGGGTGCCGGCGCCGAGACGAAGGACCCAGAGCCGGGCGTGGTCGCGGTGGTACCGCGACTCGGCGGATCCCTTGGCCGCGATGCCGGCCAGGGCGACATCGTCGCAGGAGGCGAGCGCGGCATACCTCTCGACATCGAGCGACGACAGGAGGAGCAGCCGGGTCATCTCGTCGGCGAAGTCGCCGCGCTCGATCTCGGGCAGGTGGACGTGGCGGAACTCGCGCTCGTCCCGCCAGTAGGCGTAGTCGTCCTCGCAGCGGCCCGTGCCGTCGAGGGAGCCGAGCAGTGTGTAGAGGGAGCGGGCGCGGCCGAGCAGGTCGAGGGCGATGTTGCCGAGGGCCATGTCCTCCTCGATTTGGGGGGCACGGCTGATCCACTCCCCCAGCCGCTGGGCATAGATGAGCGCGTCGTCCGCGAGCGCCTCCACGAGAGGAGCGTGGAGGGCAGGCGAACCGGTCATAGGTACTCCACGTCCTCGGGGACGTCATAGAAGGTCGGGTGGCGATAGACCTTGTCGGCGGCCGGGTCGAAGAAGGAGTCCTTCTCCTCCGGCGAGCTCGCGGTGATCGAAGCGGCCGGGACGACCCAGATCGAGACACCCTCCTGGCGCCGGGTGTACAGGTCGCGGGCGTTGTGCAGCGCGAGCTCGGCGTCCGGGGCGTGCAGCGAGCCGACGTGGCTGTGCGACAGTCCGCGCTTGGCGCGCACGAACACCTCCCAGAGCGGCCAACCGTCCGTGCTCATGCAGCACCCGCCCCGGCGGCAGCGGCAGCCCGTCGCTCGGCATAGGCCACGGCGGCCTCGCGGACCCAGGCGCCCTCCTCATGGGCGCGGACGCGGTGGGCCATCCGCTGCGCGTTCATCGGGCCGTCGCCGGAGAGGACGCGCTTGAACTCGGCCCAGTCCACCTCGCCGAAGTCATAGTGGCCGCGCTCCTCGTTCCATCTCAGGTCCGGGTCGGGCAGCGTGATGCCGATGCGCTCGGCCTGGGGGACGGTCATGTCGATGAACTTCTGACGGAGGTCGTCGTTGCTGAACCGCTTGATTCCCCATGCCATCGACTGGGCGGTGTGCCCCTTGGAGGCGTCCTCGCCGGAGTCCGGCGGACCGAACATCATCAGCGATGGCCACCACCACCGGTTGGCGGCATCCTGGGCCATAGCCTTCTGCTCGGCGGTCCCCCGGGCCAGCACCCAGAGGATCTCGAAGCCCTGCCGCTGGTGGAAGGACTCCTCCTTGCAGACCCGGATCATCGCCCGGGCATAGGGGCCGTAGGAGCACCGGCACAGCGGCACCTGGTTCATGATCGCCGCGCCGTCGACGAGCCAGCCGATCGCCCCGACGTCGGCCCAGGTGAGCGTCGGGTAGTTGAAGATCGAGGAGTACTTCTGCCGGCCCGTGTGCAGCCGGTCGAGCAGCTCCTCGCGGGTGACGCCGAGCGTCTCGGCAGCGGAGTACAGATACAGCCCGTGGCCGGCCTCGTCCTGGACCTTGGCCATGAGGATTGCTTTGCGCCGCAGCGACGGGGCGCGCGAGATCCAGTTCCCCTCCGGTTGCATGCCGATGATCTCGGAGTGCGCGTGCTGGGCCATCATCCGGATGAGCGTCGTGCGATAGGCATCCGGCATCGCGTCGCGTGGCTCGATCCGCTGGTCCGCGTCGATGAGTCCGTCGAAGTAGCCCTCGAGGGCGGCAGCCTCCGCGGCGTTCAGGGGCTCGTCGCGCCGGGGCAGCC
>JAAYSB010000001.1 GCA_012518475.1 Intrasporangiaceae bacterium
AGGACGACCCCCTCACCGACGTCAGCAGTGATCCGCTGCATGAGAGTGCTTGCCATCAAACGCAATTGAGTTGCCCACGCGGTCGAGTCGCACCGGACGGTCAGCGTCCCGTCCTCGAAGGTCACCGGAGCGGTATGCGCCGCCACCTCCTCGCCGACGATCGCACCCCAGCGGCCCATGACCGAGCCGGCGGCGACGTCGACCTCCCAGCCGCGATCGGCGACGAGGGACTCGATCTGGTCACCGATGAGCGCGAAGTCGCGCCCGTCCTTGCGACCCTTCTTCTCCGCGCCGTGCCCGACCCGCCGAGTCCGCTGAGCCGGACTGCCCGGCCGCAGCCCGGCCTCCGCCGCCCGACCACGGGCCCGAGCGAGCGCAGCAGCAGCAGCATCGAGGTCGTCATCCGGGCTGGTCATACTGCCTCGACCTCGCCCTTGATGACTCGGAACACCTGTCCCCCAAGGGAGCTCGGCACATCCTCACCGACGGCAGCCGTGACGATGACCTGCTCGCAGTCGCCGATCATCGCCGCAAGCCGTTCCCGCCGGCCGGTGTCGAGCTCGGCGAACACATCGTCGAGGATGAGCACCGGGTCCTCCCCGAGGTCATGGCGCAGTAGCCGATAGGCGGCAAGCTTCAGCCCGAGGGCGAACGACCAGGACTCTCCGTGCGAGGCGTAGCCCTTGGCCGGCAGCTCGCCGAGCCGGAGGACGACGTCGTCCCGGTGCGGTCCGACGAGGCTGACACCTCGCTCGATCTCGCTGCTGCGGACCGCCTCGAAGGACTCGAGCATGAGCTCGGCCAGCGCCTCCGGCTCCGGGACCTCACCCCCTGCGATCCGGGCGGCGGCCTCCTCGTGGAGCGATGACTGATAGGTGAGCACCGCGTCACCGGCACCGTCACTGACCTGGGTATAGGCCTCCGCGAGGTGTGGGGCAAGGTCCCGTAGGATCCGGAGCCGCGCGTACAGCAGCTGCGAACCGACTTGGGACAGATGGGAGTTCCACACATCGAGCGTGTGCAGCGCACTCGTTCGGGCATCGTCGGCACTCTCGTGCTCGGGACGTCTGCCTCGCACCCCCTTGCGAAGCACCGGCTGAGCCGACTTGAGGAGGGCGTTGCGCTGCTTGATGATCCGGTCGTAGTCCGCGCGCACTCCCGCCCAGCGCGGCTGACGGGCGACGATGAGGTCATCGACGAAGCGTCGGCGGGTCGAGGGGTCGCCCTTGACCAGCGCCAGATCCTCCGGCGCGAAGAGCACACTTCGCAGCACCCCGAGGATGTCCCGCGGCCGGGTCTGGGCGGCCCGTCCCAGACGTGCGCGGTTGGCCCGACCCGGATTGATCTCGAGCTCGACGAGCTGCTCGCGGCCGTCCCGCACAACGGCACAACGGATGATCGCCTGCTCGGCCCCGAACTTCACGAGGGGAGCATCGGTCGAGACCCGATGGGAGGACAGCGAAGCGATATAGCCGATCGCCTCAACGAGATTCGTCTTGCCCTGTCCGTTCTCCCCGACGAGGGTCGTGACACCGGGCGTGAGCGGCAGCTCAGCGTGCTCGTAGCTGCGGAAGCTCCCGAGAGTCAGATGACGGACATGCACTGCAACCGGGGCTCAGCTCTGGGTGGATCCGGTGCCACTCGTCGGGCCCGCCTTCGTCGCCTTCTTCGCAGCGGTCTTCGTCGCACTCGACTTCGTGGCACCGGACTTCG
This sequence comes from Intrasporangiaceae bacterium, assembly GCA_012518475.1. Lineage (GTDB taxonomy): Bacteria > Actinomycetota > Actinomycetes > Actinomycetales > Dermatophilaceae > F2B08. The sequence continues at coordinate 1,714 of JAAYSB010000001.1, forward strand.
TCGCCGGAGCCCGCTTCGTCTCGCCCTCCCTCGTCGAGCCCGATCCGCTCGACGGCCCGGCGTGGGCGGCCTCGTCACCCTTGGAGGCGGCCTTCTGGGCGACCTTCTTCGATGTGCGTCGACCCTGGCCCGGCTCCTCCTTGGAGGCGGCCTTGGCTCGGGCGGTGTCGGCCTTCTTCGGGCCGGCCGCAGCCTGGGCCCGCAGCTCGTCACCCTCGGCGATCGTCATGACCTTGTGCCCACCGAACTGGCCACGGAGCGCGGCGACCGCCTGCATCGCGGGGCTGGATTCCTGCCGCGAGGCGAACCGGGCGAAGAGCGAGGCCGAGATGACCGGCATCGGAACGGACATCTCGATGGCCTCCTCGACGGTCCACCGGCCCTCGCCGCTGTCGGCGGTGTAGTCCGAGACGTCGTCGAGGGTCGGGTTCTCCTCCAGGGCCTTGACCATGAGGTCGAGCAGCCACGAGCGGACGACGGTGCCTCGGCTCCAGGCCTGGAACGACCCGGGCACGTCCTTGACGATCTCCTTCTTCATGAGGAGCTCATAGCCCTCGGCATAGGCGTGCATGAGGCCGTACTCGATGCCGTTGTGCACCATCTTCACGTAGTGCCCGGCGCCGACGTCCCCGGCGTGGACGAAGCCCTCCTCGCGCGGACCCTCCGGCCGGAGCGCGTCGAAGATCGGCATGGCCTTCTTGACGTTGGTCTTCGTGCCCCCGACCATGAGGCCATAGCCGTTGTCGAGTCCCCAGATACCGCCGGACACGCCACAGTCGAGATAGCCGATTCCCTTGGCCTTCAACAGCTTCTCGTGCTCGAAGTCCTCGGTGAAGCGACTGTTGCCACCGTCGATGACGAGGTCGCCTTTGTCGAGCAGCTCGCTCAGCTTGGTGATGACGTCACGGGTCGGGGCCCCGTGCGGCACCATGACCCACACGACCCGCGGACCGTCGAGCGCCTTGACCATCGCGGCCAGGGTCTTGACGTCGGAGACCTCGGGATCGCGGTCGTACCCGACGACCTCGTGGCCCGCGCGGCGGATCCGCTCGCGCATGTTGAAGCCCATCTTGCCGAGACCGACCAGGCCGAGCTGCATGACTGCCCCTTTGTTCCGGTGACGAGGAGGTATGCGGTGCGCGCCGCATACCGGTTCCGTTCAGTCTGTCAGTTGGCGAACCTGACCGGCATGAGGACGTAGCGGTAGCTCGCGTCGGCCTCGCCGTCCTCGTCCTCCTGGCCCGAGAGCACCGCCGGGCGGCTGGCCTGGGTGAAGGACAGGCGGGAGAACGGTGTCCCGACGGCGCCGAGGCCGTCGAGGAGGAAGTGCGGGTTGAAGGCGATCTCGATCTCCGGGCCGGTGATCTCGGCGCCGACGGCCTCGGAGGCCTGGGCGTCCTCACCGGTGCCGGCCTCGATCGTCACCTGGCCGTCGGCGAAGCGCAGCCGGACCGGGGTGTTGCGCTCCGCGACGAGGGAGACGCGCTTGACGGCCTCGACGAGCTCGTGGGTGCTGATGACCGCCTCGGTCTCGCTGCTCGTCGGGAAGATCGAGGTGACCTTGGGGTACTCACCGTCGAGCAGTCGGGAGGTGGTGCGCCGCGAACCGGCCTCGAAGCCGATGAGGCCGTCGTTGCTGCCCTCGGAGCCTAGAGCCAGGTCGACCGAGGCCGACGCCCCGAGGGCACGGGCGGTCTCACTGAGGGTGCGGGCGGGGATGAGCCCGACATAGGAGGTGTCGGTGGCGCTCGGGCGCCAGGTGAGCTCGCGCATCGCCAGGCGGTAGCGGTCGGTGGCGAGCAGGGTCATCTTGTCGCCCTCGATCTCGACGCGCACGCCGGTGAGGATCGGGAGGGTGTCACCGCGGTCGGCTGCGATGGACACCTGGGCGACGGCCTGGGTGAAGGCCTGGCCGTCGATCGAGCCGGAGGCCTCGGGCGCGACCGGCAGGCTGGGGTAGTCGCCGACCGGCATCTGGAGGAGGCTGAACCGGCTCGAGCCGCACGAGACCTCGACCTTGCTGCCCGTCGCGGCGACCTCGATCGGCTTGTTCGGCAGGTTCCGGGAGATGTCGGCCAGGAGCCGGCCGAGCACGAGAACGGTGCCGCCCTCCTCGACGTCGGCCTCGACACTGACCTTGGCGGAGACCTCGTAGTCGAACGCCGAGAGCGTGATGGTGCCGGCATCGGCGTCAGCCGAGAGCAGCACACCGGCGAGCACCGGGACCGGGGGCCGGGCCGGGAGGCCTCGGGCCACCCACGTCACAGCGTCGGCAAGGGTGTCGCGTTCAACCCTGAACTTCACGAGGACCGTCCTTCGTCGTCACATCATGCTGGGCGCAGGCTCTGTCATGAGCATGCCCAGTCCGTCGTTGTCCCGCGCGCCACCGCGGTCCGCACCGGGTGCGGCTCGGAGGAGCTACAGGCGGACGGACTCGCGCGTCACACACGCGTGGGAGAGTCAGTCTTGCACGTCATCGCGGTCTCCGTGCGGTCGGCGCCGGAAATTGTGTGATCCTGCGCCTCCCGCTTCTCAGATCGCCGGACACCACCCGCCTCACCGGGTCCCCCCGGCCGGTCAGCTCCCAGTGTTGTCGGGGCCCAGAACTCCATCTCTCTAGGTCTCGTAGTCATCATCGGTGCTGTGGATCCTGTGGAAATCTCACGTTTATGCAGGTCAGACGGCATCCCGAGGATGTGGACGGCCGGCGGACGGAGCCTCAGCAGAACGATGGACGGTGTGGACGGCCAGATGTTGTCCACAGCACTATCCCCAGAGTGGGAGTGTTTACCCACGCGTCACCCGGCGTTTCGCACAGCAGCCACTCAGCAGATCAACATCGAGCCGACGGCGGTGACTCGTCTGGGCGGGCACGCCATACACAGGGTTATCCCCAGTTGTGGAGCACGGCGGCGCGAGTCCGACGGCTTTCTCCACACAGATGTGGAGAACCCTGTGGATAACTGCCGTGAACGGTGTGACTCGTGTGGTCGGCGCCACACCCGCGACGGCACGGGTTCCGGGCAGCCTCAGATCGCCTGTTGCTTGATCCGGTTGGTCAGCTCGGTGACCTGGTTGAAGATCGCGCGACGTTCGGTCATGAGCTGGCCGATCTTCTTGTTGGCGTGGATGACGGTCGTGTGGTCGCGGCCGTTGAAGTGCTCGCCGATGGAGATCAGCGAGAGCTCGGTCAGCTCACGGCACAGATACATCGCGATCTGCCGGGCTGTGACGAGCACGCGCGAGCGGGACGGACCCTTGAGGTCCTCGAGGGCCAGCCCGAAGTAGTCAGAGGTCGCCGCCAGGATGAGCGAGGCCGTGATCTGGCTCCCACCCTCGCCTGGAATGAGGTCGCGCAGCACGGTCTCGGCCAGGGCCATGTCGACCGGCTGGCGGTTCAGGCTCGCAAAGGCGGTGACACGGATGAGGGCACCCTCGAGCTCACGGATGTTCGAGGAGATCCGTGAGGCGATGAACTCCATGACGTCATCGGGGACCGAGAGGTTCTCCTGGATGGCCTTCTTGCGCAGGATCGCGATCCGGGTCTCGAGGTCCGGCGGCTGGACGTCGGTGATCAGACCCCACTCGAAGCGGGACCGCATCCGGTCCTCGAAGCCGTTGAGCGACTTCGGGGGCACGTCGGAGGTGATGACGACCTGCTTGTTCGCGTTGTGCAGGGTGTTGAAGGTGTGGAAGAACTCCTCCTGGGTCTGCATCTTCCCGGAGAGGAACTGGATGTCGTCGATGAGCAGGACGTCGACATCGCGGTAGCGGCGCTGGAAGTTCGCGGCCTTGTCATCGCGGATGCTGTTGATGAAGTCGTTGGTGAACTCCTCGGAGTTCACGTAGCGGACCCGCACGTGGGAGTACAGCCGCCGCGCGTAGTGACCGATCGCGTGCAGCAGGTGGGTCTTGCCCAGCCCGGACTCGCCATAGATGAACAGCGGGTTATAGGCCTTGGCCGGGGCCTCGGCGACCGCGACTGCCGCTGCGTGGGCGAACCGGTTCGAGGAGCCGATGACGAAGCGCTCGAAGATGTACTTCGGGTTGAGGTGGGTGGCCTCCATGGGCTCGAGCTCGCCCTGCGGGGGCCGCGGCGGGGGGACGAAGTCGATGACGTCACCGTCGTTCTGTGGCCCGGACTCCGAGAGGGTTCGGTCCCGCGGCAGCAGGTCTCCCTCGTTGACGACGAACAGCTGCGTGTCGCCCGAGGTGCCGGAGAACCGCTCGGTCGTGGGCGACTGGGCCGGCTTCGTGGTCGCGGGACCCACCTCGCCCTGGTCGACGACGACGCCGTCGCCGGAAGCAGGTCCGTCGAAGGAGGGCTCGAAGTGCTCCTCGACGGTGTTCATCGAGGCATCCACCGTCACGGCGATGCTTGCCGGGGAGCTCAGACCGAGGGTCTCGGTGAGCGCATCGGCGATCGGCTCACGCAGAGTGCGCTCGACGATGTCCTTGGTGAAGTCGTTCGGCACGGCGATGATCGCGGTCGACTCGAGCATGCCGCGCAGGGAAGCCTGCTGGAGGAACGCCCGCTGCTGAGGCAGGAGTCCGCGATTGTCGAGGTGCTCGTGGACGTTCTTCCAGACCTGTCCGTAGTCGACAGCGCTGTCCGGCACGGGCGCTCAGCTCACTTCCCAAGGTTGGTGGAGTACCTTTCCACACCTTTGTCCACAAATGGGCATAAGCGTCAGGCCGGTACGGAATCGCGGGTTATCCACAACCCGAGTGACGGTACCTGTCCAAATCGCACAACTCAATCGGCAGACCTGATTATGTGGGAAACTTCCGCAGATCGACGGCGTGTCTCGGCGTGTCCTACCCCGCCGGGTCGCCCCGGCAGGGTAGGGGGACGACGTCGTTCGCGCCCTCGCCCGTTTGACCGGTCCGCGGGGACTCGCGTACCGTTGTGCAGTCTGGCCAGGCGACTTGTCGTCCCGGCCGTTTTCGCCTGCTGACACTGTCCAGGACGCGGCGCGCACCACATACCTCCTCGGCACGATGCATAGGCAGCCCAGGGGTATGCGCGGAGCCGCTCGGCCGGTGGTGTCGCCTGACGATCACGGCCGGTCCGCACCCGCTGACCAGGCCACTGAAGACCAGCACCACACACAGATCGAGCCAGGCTCGACCGGACGAAAGTCAAGACCGTGAGCAAGCGTACGTTCCAGCCGAACAACCGCCGCCGGGCCAAGACCCACGGCTTCCGCCACCGCATGAGCACCCGGGCAGGCCGCGCCATTCTGGCTGCCCGCCGCCGGAAGGGCCGCTCCGAGCTGTCCGCCTGACGAGCCTTCCACCTCAGGAGGCTCGGTGCTGGCTGCCCGGAACCGGTTGCGCACCGGTGCCGACTTCAGCGCAGTGACTCGGGCCCGTGGTGGAGCTCGTGCAGGATCACGGCTTCTCGTGGTGCACGCCAACCAGACCGATTCGCGAGCGGTTCGACCGCCGCGGGTCGGTTTTGTTGTGTCCAAGGCCGTCGGAGGTGCCGTGATCCGCAACCGCGTCAAGCGCCGGCTGCGTGCTCTCATGGCGACCCGCCTTCCGCTCGTGCCGGCCGGGGTCGACCTTGTCGTCCGAGCCCAGCCGGCCGCTGCCGACCTGGACTCGAGCGCCCTCGGCACCGAGCTCGACCGGCTCCTCGGTCAGGCGCTCGCCCGGGTGGTCCCGGCCCAGCCCTTCGGTGTCGGTGAGTGATGGCCGATCTCATGACCCGTGACCACAGCACCACCCCCAGCCCGGCAGACAAGGTCTGTGCAACGTGCGGTGGGCGGCGGTCCACGTCACCGGAGTGGGTCGCCCAGGTCCGGTCGGGACTGCGCCCCGTAGGTCGGGTTCTGGCGTGGCCGTTCATCGCGCTCATCCGGGTCTATCAGCTCGTCATCAGCCCGCTCACCCCGCCGACCTGCCGCTACTACCCGTCCTGCAGCTCCTATGCGCTGACCGCCCTGCGACGGTTCGGCCCGCTCAAGGGAACCTGGCTCGCTGCCCGACGCGTTCTCTCCTGCCACCCCTGGGCGGCCGGTGGTGTGGACTACGTGCCTGAGGCACCGCATACCTGTTCGTGTTCAGGACCATCCGGTCCTGCCGCTCTCGATAAGGATCGACGTTGATCGACTTCTTCCTCTCCCTGCTCGAGCCGATCAAGTGGTTGGTCGCGTGGATCATGTTCGGCTTCCACGAGGCCCTCACGGCGATCGGTATGCCGGCGGCCTCCGGGTGGACCTGGGCGCTGTCGATCGTCGGCCTCGTGATGGTCATGCGGATGCTGATGATCCCGTTGTTCGTCAAGCAGATTCACGCCTCCCGCAAGATGCAGCTCATCCAGCCCGAGCTGCAGAAGATCCAGAAGAAGTACAAGGACAAGAAGGATCCTGACTCGCGGCAGGCGATGACCGCCGAGACGATGGAGCTGTACAAGACCTCCGGCACCAATCCGTTCAGCTCGTGTCTGCCGATCCTGCTCCAGTCGCCGTTCTTCTTTGCGCTCTTCCGTGTGCTGTGGGAGCTCACCGACGTCGCCGAGGGACGTCGGCCGGGGATTGGACCGATCACGCAGGAGGTCGCTGCTCAGTTCGAGAGTGCCCAGCTCTTCGGGGCACAGCTCTCCGACATCTTCCTGCGCGCCGAGACGTGGAACACCCGCATCGTCACGGTCGTTCTCATCATCCTCATGTCGGCGACGACGTTCATGACGCAGCACCAGCTGATGCGCAAGAACATGCCCGCTTCAGCCCTCGACAACCCCTTCGCCCGCCAGCAGAAGATGCTGCTCTATATCCTGCCGCTCGTCTTCGCCGTGTCCGGTGTGAACTTCCCGATCGGTGTGCTCATCTACTGGTTCACGACCAACCTGTGGTCGATGGTCCAGCAGTTCTACGTCATTCGCCGCATGCCGGCGCCGGGCTCGCCGGCCGAGAAGGCGATGCAGGAGCGCCGTCGTCGCCGCGGCAAGCCGATCAAGGAGCTCGTCCTGCCGGGGATGTCCTCCGACGACGATGACGAGGTCGAGGACGAGACACCGGTCGCCCGTCAGCGTCAGCAGCCCACAGGCAAGAAGCGCGCCAAGAAGAAGGGCCGAGGCCCGCAGGCCGTCGGTGGCTGGCCGGTCGAGCCGGACAGCGGCGTCGGTGATGAGGTCGATGCAGTCGCCGACCCCGTTGTCGATGCTGCCGACTCCCCGGCTGATCCCGGGTCCGACAAGCCGGCCCAGCGAGCTCAGGGTCCGAAGGGTCAGCGCGGGACCCAGCCCCGGGGCGGGAAGAGCTCGAAGGCCCGCAAGCGCAAGAAGCGGCGCTGAGCCCCGCTCGCGCCCACACACAGACTTTCGCCTACGACAAAGGAGAACCAACGATGGCTACTGAGACTGACGGCACCACTGAACCTGTCGGCACTGCCGATGAGGCTGCCGCTGACCCGATCGCAGTCAATCCCGAGCCCGCGACGGATGCACCCGCCGAGGTCGATGAGTTCGTCGACAGCGCCGAGACCCTCGCTGCCGATGACACTGACGACGATGGCGCTGACGACGATGCACCGCAGGACGTGACCGACGCGGTGGGCAGCGAGGCCGCCGCAGCACCGGCGAAGAAGAGCAACCGCAAGGCGGCCCTGGAGGCCGAGGGTGACGTCGCTGCCGACTTCCTCGAGGGCCTGCTCGACATCTGCGACATCGACGGAGACATCGACGTCGACATCGACGGAGACCGGGCTGCGGTCTCGATCGTCGACTCCGAGGAGGGCCGCGTACCCCGGCGCCTCGTCGGCCCCGACGGCAAGGTCCTCGACGCGCTGCAGGAGCTGACCCGGCTCGCCGTGCAGACCGAGACCGGTGAGCGCAGCCGGCTCATGCTCGATGTCGCCGGACACCGCGCTGCGCGCAAGGCCGAGATCATCGACATCGCCCGCGGCGTCATCGAGGACGTGAAGAGCTCGGGTGACCAGATCGAGATGGACCCGATGACCGCGTTCGAGCGCAAGATCGTCCACGACCAGGTGCTCGCCGCCGGTCTGCGCTCGGAGTCCGACGGCGTGGAGCCGCGACGCTTCGTCGTCGTCCTCCCCGCCGGCTGACCTCGGCCTTTCTCGCGGTGTTTCACGTGAAACATCGCGTGATAGACAGAGCGCCCAGCAGGCGGCTGAGGGGCTGACATGATGGAGCGCATGACAGAGCGAGTCCCGTCCACGAGCACCGGGGCGCCGACCGCGGAGGGTACCGATCCGGTCGTCGCGGCGGGTGAGGCTCTGGCCGCACCACCGGCGCCGGCTTCTGCCGCACGTGTCTTCGGGGATCGCCTCGCACTGGCTGAACGCTATGCAGCCCATCTTGCCGACACCGGGATCAGTCACGGTCTCATCGGTCCGCGAGAGGTCCCGCGACTGTGGGATCGGCACATCCTGAACTGCGCGGTCATCGCGGAGGTGATGGCCGAGGGGTCGAGTGTCATCGATGTCGGCAGCGGGGCTGGGCTTCCGGGGCTCTGCATCGCGCTGGCGAGGCAAGATCTGTCCGTCACTCTCGTCGAACCGATGGAGCGGCGGACAACGTGGTTGCAGACCGTCATCGATGATCTCGGGCTGGAGAATGTCACCGTTCGCCGTGGCCGCGCCGAAGAACTGCACGGACAGATCGAGGCCGACATCGTCACCGCCCGTGCTGTGGCAGCGCTGGACAAGCTTGCGCGCTGGTGCCTGCCACTCGTGCGACCCGGCGGCCGGCTCGTTGCGATGAAGGGATCCTCCGCCGAGCGAGAGATCGAGGCGGCCACGAAGGTGCTGCGACGGCTACGGGCCGCCGGTTCGAGTGTGCAGGCCTGCGGCGCAGAGGTCCTCGAGGTCCCCACGACCATCGTGGTCGTGCGCAAGACGTAGCCACCGACCGCAGGGAACCGAGCCCTACCGACCTTGTGCGGCCCGCGGTTCCGCAGTGGTCAGCCGAGGCATACAGTGGATCCATGCTCGCCGCCTATGCCGCCCGCCAGTCCGCCGACGACCCGCTGTCCGGCCTCGAGGTGGGCGAGATCGAGCGGCCCACGGTCCCGGATGGGTGGATCAGAGTGCGGGTCAAGGCGGCGGCGCTCAACCACCACGACATCTGGAGCCTGCGCGGAGTGGGTCTGCCGGCGGAGAGTCTGCCGATGATCCTCGGTTGTGACGCGGCCGGCGTCCTCGATGACGGCAGTGAGGTCCTCGTCCATGCGGTCATCTCCGATCCCATGTGGAAGGACGACGAGACACTGGACCCGAGGCGCTCACTGCTCTCCGAGGTCCACCCGGGAACCCTGGCCGAAGAGGTCTGGGTTCCCCAGCGCAACGTCGTCCCCAAGCCGGCCGAGCTGTCCTTCGAGCAGGCTGCCTGTCTGCCCACCTCGTGGCTGACCGCCTACCGGATGCTCTTCACCAACGGCAACGTCGCGCCCGGAGGTAGCGTGCTCGTCCAGGGCGCCGGCGGGGGCGTCGCCACGGCGCTCCTCCAGCTCGGTGCCGCCGCTGGACTGCGGATGTATGCCACCTCCCGGGACGAGGAGAAGGCTCAGCGCGCCCTCGAGCTCGGGGCGCACGCTGCCTTCGGCTCCGGTGAGCGCCTTCCCGAGCGCGTCGATGCCGTCATGGAGACCGTGGGTGCGGCCACCTGGTCGCATTCGGTCAACTCCCTCAAGCCCGGCGGGACCATCGTCATCTCCGGGGCAACCTCAGGTGATGCACCGAAGAAGGCAGAGCTGACGAAGATCTTCTTCAAGCAGCTTCGGGTTGTCGGCTCGACCATGGGCACGCGCTCCGAGCTGGAGCGGTTGACCCGGCTGGTGGCGACGCAGGGCATCAGCCCGACGATCGACTCGGTGCTTACGCTCGCTCAGGCTGCGGATGGTTTCGCCGCCATGGAGCGCGGCGATGTCGTGGGCAAGATCGTCTTCACGCTCTGAACGCCACGCTCTGAACGCCACGTCTGAACGCCACGCTCTGAACGCCACGTCTGAACGCCACGACCAGATGCACGCTCTGACCCCACGGTGTGACCCACTCGCCCCCGATGAGCAGCTATCGCTGCGCTCGATGTCCACACACTTATCCACACCGGCCCGTCGTACTCGTCTGGGTCGCACACGGCTGAACGGTTAGGCTGGCACGCTGTGATGTCCCACGGTCCCCCCCACCTTGCACAGGCAGCTGCTTCGGAACGGGTTGCCCCCGGTCTGGGCTTCCCGGCACGCACGGAATCGGCCGCCGGTGAGCGTGCC
>JAAYSB010000048.1 GCA_012518475.1 Intrasporangiaceae bacterium
CCCCGACTGCTTTCATCCGCCTCCGTCATCTCGCAATTGCGAGATGACGGAGGCGGACTCATGTATGCGGTGAGTGTCCGGGGCCCCGACCAGGCCTCCAGCCAAGCCGCGAAACACGCTGGTGGCGCGGAAGTTCACGCGCGGCGCGGAAACTCGACTCTGCCGCAGATATGACACCGTCGCACGCGAACTTCCGCGACACGCTGGCAGAACCCGGCCGCCCTCGAGCTTCCGCGGCTGTCGTCAACCCGCGGTCAGTCGGCCTCGAACTTGTAGCCGAGTCCGCGGACTGTGACGATGTGTCGCGGGCTGGCCGGGTCCGCCTCGATCTTGGCGCGCAGCCGCTTGATGTGGACGTCGAGGGTCTTGGTGTCACCGACATAGTCACTGCCCCAGATCCGGTCGATCAGCTGACCGCGAGTGAGGACCCGGCCGGAGTTGCGCAGGAGCAGCTCGAGCAGCTCGAACTCCTTGAGCGGCAGGTTGACGGCGTTGCCGCTGACATCGACGACGTGGCGCTCGACGTCCATCCGCACCGGGCCTGCCTCGATCGTGGACGGCAGCAGGTCCTCGGGCTCGTTGAGTCGGCGCAGGATGGCCTTGATGCGGGCGAGCAGCTCGCGCGAGCTGTAGGGCTTGGTGACGTAGTCGTCCGCCCCGAGCTCGAGGCCGACGACCTTGTCGATCTCACTGTCCTTGGCGGTGAGCATGATGATCGGCACGCTCGAGCGGGCGCGGATCCTGCGGCACACGTCGATGCCGGACATGCCAGGGAGCATGAGATCGAGGAGGACGAGGTCCGCACCGTCAGCCTCGAACTGGGCCACGGCGTCGGTGCCGGTCTCGGCGACAGCGACGTCATATCCCTCCCTCTCGAGGAGGTAGGACAGCGGCTCGGAGAAGGACGCCTCGTCCTCGACGAGGAGGATGCGGGTCATGGGGTGACGACTCCTTTGCGGGCATCGTGTGGGGTGTCAGGGGTGCGGTCGGTTCCGTCGGTGGCCTGAACGCTCGGTTCATCGAGCTCGTCGGTGTCAGCGGGGCCAGCCTCCGCAGCCGGCAGCTGACCCGGCCCGTCTCCTGCCGTCTCGCGGTCCGCGCGATCACTGTCCGGCAGGCGCAGGCTGAACGTGGACCCGCGCCCCTCCTGGCTCCAGACCGAGATCGAGCCGCCATGGATGGCGCTGACGTGCTTGACGATGGACAGGCCGAGTCCGGTTCCGCCGGTTGCGCGCGAGCGGGCGGGATCGACGCGGAAGAAGCGCTCGAAGATGCGGTCCTGGACCTCGGGTGCGATGCCGGGCCCGTGGTCGGCGACGACGATCTCGACGTTGTCGTCCCTGCGCTGGGCGCGCACGGCCACCCGGGTGCCCGGGTCGGAATGGCTGATCGCGTTCGTCACGAGGTTGCGCACCGCCGTCACGAGGAGGTCCTCGTCACCGAACGTCACGAGGTCCGGCTCGATGACGGTCTGGACGAGGATCTGCTTGCCCTCGGCGAGGACTGCGGTCGAGTCGACGGCCTCGCGCACGACCGCTCCGAGATCGACCCGGAGCGGCTCGTGGAGGGAGTCCGCCACCTGGAGGCGGGTGAGGTCGACGATGTCGGTGACGAGCCTGCTCAGGCGCCTGGCCTCGACCTGCATCCGGGAGGCGAACCGTTCAACGGCCTTGGGGTCGTCCTTGGCGTCGAGCACCGCCTCAGAGAGGAGGGACAACCCACCGACGGGCGTCTTCAGCTCGTGGCTGATGTTCGCGACGAAGTCCCGGCGCACCTCTTCGAGGCGCTGCTCGTGGGTGCGGTCCTGCACCAGGACGAGGACATGGCCAGGACCGAGCGGCGCGACCCGGGCCGCCATGACGAGCGGGGCATCCCCCGGCCCGTCGTACACGCCGCGACCGATCCGGAGAGTGTCCTCGCGAATCTGTCCGTCAGCACGCACCTGCCGGACCAGGGCCCGGATGTCCTCGTGACCGATCCGGTTGCGCCGGACCAGACCGTAGGCCTCGGCCGAGGGTGAGGCGGTGACGACGATGTCGTCCTTGTCGACGACGATCGTCGTCGAGGCGAGAACGTCGAGGACGTCGGTCGCACCGGGCGGCAGCTCCGGTGCCGCCATGCCCACCCCGTCGAGCGGTCGGTCGCCGGCACCGGCGTGGATGCGTCGTCCCCACACCACCCACAGCACAGCTGCTGTCGCGAGGGCGCCGACCGCGGCGCCGAGGAGAACTGACCCGGTCACGCCTACCAGCGTACGCACGCACGGTCGGCACCCCAGACCACTGACGGCCACGCTCCACAGCGCGCACACCAAGTGTTCACCTCTCCGCAGACCGGCGTTCACGTCGGACTGGCACTGTGCCGACTGCGCGTGTTGCACGCGCGCGGCTGTCAGCCGCGCGAACTATCGTGGTGACACGCGCCCGACAGCCCCGGCTGCGGCGCAACCCCAGTGGCGGGCTCGAACCAGGCCGCCACACTGAACCGAAGGACAGCCTGCATGCGCGACGCATTCCACGAGGACCTCGACCGGGTCTCCGACCAGCTCGTCGAGATGACTCGACTCGCGAGCTCTGCCATGTCTCGGGCCACCACCGCGCTGCTCGACGCCGACATCACCCTTGCCGAGTCGGTCATCGAGAACGACGCCCACATCGACCAGCTCCGCGAGGAGCTCGACATGCTGGCGATCCAGCTGCTCGCACGGCAGCAGCCGGTGGCCACCGACCTGCGCATCGTCGTGACCGCGATGCGGATGAGCTCCGACATCGAGCGGATGGGTGACCTCGCCCGCCACGTCGCCAAGGTCGCCCGGCTCCGCTTCCCCCACTCGGCAGTCCCCGCGGACATCCGCGCCATCATCCTCCAGATGGGCCAGGTCGCCGAGCGCATCGTCGAGAAGGCCGGCTCGATCATCGCCGCCAAGGACGCAGCCGCCGCCCGGACACTGGAGAAGGAGGACGACGCGATGGACGACCTCCACCGCGAGCTCTTCGTCAAGCTCTCCGACGACTGGCAGCACGGCACCGAGGCCGCCGTCGACATCACGCTGGTCGGCCGCTACTACGAGCGGTTCGCCGACCACGCGGTCTCGGTCGCGCGCCGGGTCGTCTTCCTGGTCACCGGCGAGTGGGAGCCCGAGTCGGTAACCGACCACGAGGAGGCCGAGGACTCCAGCCGCTGAGCCGGGTGAGCGGCGAGACTGAGGGGCCGACGCATACCCCCTCTGTACTACGCTGTGTCGTATGACGTTTGAGCCGAACGCCCCGATCGTCGGCGAGCCCGATGCGAGCGCGGTTCCCGCCGACCTCGAGGACGCCGACGAGGCCGCTGCGGCCGAGAAGGCGCCGAAGGCGTGGCGCCAGGGATACCCCTACGACCAGAAGCTCGGCCGCGACGAGTACGAGGAGACCAAGCGGCTCCTGCAGATCGAGCTCCTCAAGCTCCAGTCGCACGTCAAGGAGTCCGGCGCGAAGATCCTCGTGATCTTCGAGGGGCGCGACGCGGCCGGCAAGGGCGGGGCCATCAAGCGCTTCACCGAGCACCTCAACCCCCGTGGCGCCCGCGTCATCGCGCTCGAGAAGCCGACCGAGCAGGAGCAGACGCAGTGGTACTTCCAGCGCTATGTCCAGCACCTGCCCAGTGGCGGCGAGATCGTCCTCATGGACCGCTCCTGGTACAACCGGGCCGGCGTCGAGCGTGTCATGGGCTACTGCACCCCACAGCAGTACCTCGAGTTCATGCGTGAGGCCCCTGAGTTCGAGCGGATGCTCGTCAACTCCGGCATCCACCTCGTCAAGCTCTGGTTCTCGGTCTCGCACGCCGAGCAGCGCGCCCGCTTCGACTCCCGCCGCGACGACCCGGTCCGCCAGTGGAAGCTCTCCCCGACCGACCTGGCCTCCCTCGACAAGTGGGACGAGTACACCGAGGCCAAGGAGGCGATGTTCTTCTACACCGACACCGGTGACGCCCCCTGGACGGTCATCAAGTCCAACGACAAGAAGCGCGCCCGCCTCGAGGCGATGCGGGTCCTGCTCTCCGGCATCGACTACCCCGCCAAGGACTACGCGCTCGTCGGCCGCCCCGACCCGCTCATCGTCGGCTCCGCATCGAAGATCTACGAAGAGGGCGAGCACTCGAACAAGCTGTTCGCCCGCCTCTGAGGGTCGGGTCCCCCGTTTTACGCCCAGGGCGGGAACTGCCTTCTGTGGGCGAGGAAGTTTCCCGCCCGACGAAGGCACAACACGCCCACACCCGCATCCACCCCGTGCCCAGACCCGTCTGGCCGCGTCGGCGTGCCGAGCGCTCAGACAGCGGTGAGCCCCGCATACCGAGCGGGTATGCGGGGCTCAACTGAGTCGGTCGGCTGACCTACTTCTTGCCCTGGGCGGCGACGGCCGCAGCCGCGGCCTCGGCGGCCTCCGGGTCGAGGTAGCGGGACGGCTCGGTCGGCATGAAGTCCTCACCGAGGGTGTAGACGAGCGGCATGCCCGTGGGGATGTTCAGACCGACGATGTCCTCGTCACTGATCTGGTCGAGGTGCTTGACCAGGGCCCGCAGGCTGTTGCCGTGGGCGGTGACGAGCACCGTGTGACCGGCGCGCAGATCGTCCTGGATCGGTCCCTCCCAGTACGGCATCATGCGCTCGATGACGTCCTTGAGGCACTCGGTGAGTGGGACGTCGATCCCGGCGTAGCGCGGGTCGTCACTCTGCGACCACTCGCTGTCCGTCTCGATCGGCGGGGGCGGGGTGTCGAAGCTGCGGCGCCAGATCATGAACTGCTCATCGCCGTACTTCTCCCGGGTCGCGGCCTTGTCCAGACCCTGGAGCGCGCCGTAGTGGCGCTCGTTGAGCCGCCAGTCGCGCCGGACCGGGATCCAGTGCCGGTCGCAGACATCGAGGGTGATGTTCGCGGTCGTGATCGCGCGGCGCAGGAGGGAGGTGTGAACGACGTCCGGGAGAAGCCCGGCCTCGGCGAGCAGCTCGCCGCCGCGGACCGCCTCAGCCCGTCCGGCCTCGATCAGATCGACGTCGACCCAGCCCGTGAAGAGGTTCTTCTCGTTCCAGTCCGACCGTCCGTGGCGAAGGAGAATCAGGGTGTATGGCGCGCTCATACCCTGAGCCTATCGACTCCGCCGAACCGGCCGGCGGTCAGTCCTCGAACGCGCCCGCAGGGGCGCTCACGCCGGTCTCCTGCTCGAGCAGCCGACGGAACGCAGTGAGGTTGCGCAGCGACTCACCCCGGTCGATCCGCCACTCCCACTCCTTCTTCATCGAGGACAGGAAGCCGAGCGCAAGAAGCTCGTTGAAGTGGCTGTCAGCGGCGTCGAGGAGCACCCCGAACAGCGCGTCGAGCGACTCCTCGTCGACGGCACTCAGCGGCAGCCTCGCGGTCACATAGACGTCGCCGCTCTTGTCGATCGCATAGGCCGCCCCGGGGAGCCGCAGGTTCTTGCCGAGGAGGTAGCGATAGACGCCCTCATGGTTCTCGTCGGGGTTGCGGATGACGAATGCGACCGCTGACAGGCCGGATTCGCTCACCACGAGCGACACGACAGTCTTGAGCTTTTTCTCCCCCGGCAGCTCGGCGACGATCTCACCCTCGCGCGCACCCGGCTCGTGCGAGATCCCGGACTGCTCGAGATAGCCGACAAGGGATCGGTATGCATCGCGCACCATTCCCCCAGCCTCTCACGCCGCCACATCTTCCAAATAGCAGCCGAACGGCGAACCCCCCGCCGCCGCCACATCTTCCAAATAGCAGCGAAACGGTGCCCGCCTCTCCCCGGATAGCCTGTCGGCCATGCCCTCCCGTCCTCGCCCTGCCGCGCGGCCGATCGGCACCGTGACGCGAGGGACGACCAACCCCAACCGGCTCCGCCGGGGCGACCGGTGGCTCGTAGCCACCCAGGCCCGGCGGCTGCGTTCGGCAGCGGACCCACTCGTCATCGACCTCGGGTACGGAGCCTCCCCCGTCACCGCCCGCGAGCTGCGGGACCGGCTGCGCCGGGTCCGCCCGGACGTGAGGGTCGTCGGGGTCGAGATCGATCCCGAGCGAGTGGCCCAGGGCGACCTCATCGCAGAGCCGCCCTCCCTGACCTTCCGCCACGGCGGCTTCGAAATGGGCCTGGAGCGCGACGAGGCTCCGGTGCTCGTCCGGGCGTTCAACGTGCTCCGCCAGTACGACGAGGCCGAGGTCCCCGGCGCGTGGTCAGCGATCCAGACACGGATGGCTCCGGATGGGCTCCTCCTCGACGGCACGTGCGACGAGATCGGCCGGATCGCCTCATGGGTCGCAGTGACGAGCGAAGGGCCCCAGTCGCTGACGATCAGCCTGCGGGTGGACTCCCTCGAGCGTCCGTCGATCGTCGCCGAGCGCCTCCCCAAGGTGCTCATCCATCGCAACGTGCCGGGCGAGCCGGTCCACGCCTTGCTCCAGGACCTGGATACGGCCTGGGACCGGGCTGCACCTCTGGTGCCCTACGGCAACCGGGCCCGCTTCGTCGCCGCCGTGACCGCTCTCGCGCAGGAGGGCCGTTGGACCATCCTCGGAGGCGAGAAGCGTTGGCGCCTCGGTGAGCTCACCATCCCCTGGTCCGCAGTCACCCCCACCTAGCCCCCGTCGGGGGGTATCCCTCTGTCGCACGAGTGCTCGCTGAAGCAAGCAAGTCTCCTCCGTTATCTCGCAATCGCGAGATAACGGAGGCGGATTCAGCGGGAGTAGTCGTCCTCGAGCCGCTCGATGTCGTCCTCGTCGAACCGTCCGTAGGCAAGCTCGAGGACCCGCGCAGGAGCCGACCCCGAGTTCCCCATCCGGTGCTTCTCGCCACGCTCGATCCAGATCTTGTCACCCGTGCCGGCGCTCCAGGAGTCCTCTCCGACGGTCACATCGACCGGACCGTCGAGGACGATCCAGTACTCACTGCGCCGCTCATGGCGCTGCAGCGAGAGCCGTTGCCCCGGCTGGACGGTGATGACCTTGACCGTCGTGGTCTCGTCATGGCTGTACTGGTCGAACCGCCCCCACGGCCGGACATCGAAGACGTGCTCGCCCGGCGCGTGCGGGCGGTGGTCGCGGCTGTTCACCACGTGTTGTGCCCGCGACCGCCGCCCCGCCCGGTCACCTGCTGGAGGGCAGGACGGACGTCAGCGAGATAGACCCCGGCGCCGACAGCAGCGATCATCGAGAAGAGGAGCATGCCCCCACCGATTCCGATGAAGCCGAGCAGCGCAGCGCCACCGGTCACGGCCAGCCAGAAGTTCTTGGTGCGCTTGTCGGCTGCGACGAAGGCGTCAGGCCGGTGTCGGAGCGCATCGACGAGCGCAAACGCCGCCATCACGAAGACCCCGGCGGTGAGGGTGAGGAGAAGCCACCCCTGTGCCTGACCGATGAGATTCATGGGCCAAGCGTAACTGTGACGACGGGCGCTCAGGCCTCCAGGAGGATCGTCACCGGGCCGTCATTGACGAGCTCGACCTCCATCATCGCGCCGAAGCGTCCGGTCTCGACCGGGATCCCGCGCTCGCTCAGTCCCGCGGCCACCTGCTCGACGAGCGGCTCGGCGACCGGGCCGGGCGCGGCGCCGTTCCAGGACGGCCGACGTCCCTTGCGGGTGTCGGCATAGAGCGTGAACTGGCTGACGACGAGCACCCCGCCGCCGACGTCCATGACCGACTGCTCGTCCCGCATGATCCGCAGCTCGGCGATCTTGCGGACGATGAGCGCCACCTGATCCGGCCCGTCGTCGTGGGTGGCACCGATCAGCGCGACCAGTCCCGGCCCGATCTGGCCGACGACCTCACCCTCGACGGTGACCTGGGCGCGGGTGACGCGCTGGAGGACGGCTCGCATCAGACGCCGACCGCAACGACAGCGCCGACGGGCCGGCCGTGACCGAGGACGTCGACCGACTCGACCGCCTCGTATGCGCTGCTCTCGACACCGAGGCGGCGTAGCGCAGCCGCCATGATGACCGGCCGCGCGCGCTGCGGACCACCGCCCACGCCGCCGCCACCCTCGGCCATCTTCAGCGCCACCGCGCGCCCGTCGGCGAGCCCGGCGGCATAGACCCCCTCGGCTCCGTCCTTGGCGATGAGCCCCTCGGTGCCTTCGATGAGGACAGTGACGTCCCGCCCCGTCCCGCCGAGGTACAGGGGGTATGCGCGGATGGCTTTGGCGACCCGCCCCTCCGGCGTCGTCGGGTCGGCTGAGGCAATGGTGGCGAAGGCCCGAGCGAGCCCGAGCAGGGAGATCGGCATGATCGGGGCGCCGCACCCGTCGACAGAGGATGTCCCGGGCTCCTCGCCCGCGAGATCGGCGACGGTCGCGACGATCGCCTGCTGGAGCGGGTGCCCAGGCTCGAGGTAGGTCGCGGTGTCCCAGCCGTTGGCGACACACGTTGCGAGCATGCCGGCGTGCTTGCCGGAGCAGTTCTGTCCGTGCGAGCTCGGTGCGCGCCCCTCCCGGATCCAGCGGGTGTGCTCGTCGTCGTTGAGCGGGAGCGACGGAGTGTTCTGCAGGGCGTCCACGCCCAGCCCGGCGCCGGTGAGGATGCGCACGACACCCTCGAGGTGGAAGTCCTCACCGCTGTGGCTGGCACAGGCCAGCGCGAGCAGGTCGTCAGGCAGGTCGAGCCCGGAGCGCACCATGGCGACGGCCTGCAGCGGCTTGAGCGAGCTGCGTGGATAGACCGGGGAGTCGATTCCGCCGTGGCTGAAGGCGACCGATCCGTCGCGCTCGAGCGCGACGAGGCTCGCGCGGTGCACCGACTCGACGAGGTCTCCGCGGGTGTAGTGCGCGAGGACAGGGGCGTCGGTGAGCGCGGATCCGGGCGTGAGGTTCGCCGGGGAGAGGTGGGCCATGGAGGCACAGCCTAGCCAGCGCATACCCCATCGGCAGCCGGGGTCAGGGAGGGACAGGTGGAGGCACGCAACTGGCCCCGGCGGGGGTCGTCCCGACGGGGCCAGCTGGTGCAGGGGGCGCGGGCAGGGGAACCCGCGCGGACGGTGGCGTCACATCGTGACGGTCACCGACGGTGGATGGTCAGTCGCCGACCTTCTCGGCGGCCTTCTTGGTGGCCTTGGGGGCCTTGGCCGCGGTCTTGCGCGCGGAGGTGACCGTCGCCTTGGTGCGGGCGGTGGTCTTCTTCGCGGCGTTCTTGGTCGTGGTGTTCGCACGCTTGGCTGCGGTGCCGGTGCGCTTGACCGACTTCTGGACCTCAGCGGTCGCCGTCTTGGCCTCGTCCTCGATGGACTCGGCGATTGCCTCACCGGCGCGGACAGCCTCCTTGCGGACGGTCGTCAGCGTGGCCTTGGCGCTCTTCTCGACATCAGCGGCAGCGTTGCGCGCGGTCGTGACCGCACCCTTGGCCTGCGCGACAGTGCTCTCGGCCTGCGCAACGAGGTCCTTGGTGGCCTGCTGGTTGCGGATCCGCTCGACGAGCTTCTCGCCGCGGGTGGCGAGGTCCTCGTAGGTGTCCGTGGCCTGGCCGACGAGGGTCATGACCGCGTCGACGGTCTTGCCCGGGATCGCGGCGACGCGAGCCTGGAGCTCAGCGGCGTCGAGACCCTCGATGTCCTTGCGGAAGGACTTGAGGTCGCTGCGGATCTCCTTGTCGGCCTTGTTGTAGGCCTTGGTGTAGCGGGACTGCACGTCGCGGACCTCCTCGACCGCGAGGTCGAGGACGCCGACGGCGGCGTAGAAGGTGGTCTGGTTGGACTTGCGGACTTCGTCGATGATCGACATGTCGTTCTCCTCGTGTTGCTGGTGGTCTGTGGTCAGGTCGTGCGGGCTGAGCGCGCAGTCTTGGCGACCTTGGTGGTCGTCTTCTTTGTCGCTGCAGCCGACTTCGTCGTTGAAGTCTGAGTGCGGGTAGCCCTGGTCGCGGCGGCCTTCGTGGTCGCGTGCTTCCGTGTTGCCGGCTTCTTAGTGGTTGTCTTCGTGGTGGTTGTCTTCGTGGTGGCAGCCTTCTTCGTGGCAACCTTCCTCGTCGCCGTAGCGCGAGTCGCCGTCTCCGGGGTGCGGGCCGGGTGGCTGGTGGGGCGGGATCCGTCGTCGATGAAGGACCGGTAGATGTCGATGAGCGTGCCCTTCTGACGCTCGGTCAGGTCGGTGTCGGCCTCGATGGCGGCCTCGACGTCCCAGGGGCGGCGCTCGCTCACGGTGCGCTCGTCGAGGATGCCGGCTTTGACATACAGGGTCTCGGCGGAGATCTGTAGGCCCTTGGCGAGCTCCTGGAGGATCTCGGCGCTCGGCTTCTTCAGACCGCGCTCGATCTGCGAGAGGTAGGGGTTGCTCACGCCCGCAGCGTCCGCGAGCTGCCGGAGGGACAGCCTGGCGGACTGACGCTGCTGGCGCAGGTAGTCACCGAGGCTCTCGCTCAGGTTCTCGATCGGGTTCTTGGGGCTCACATATCCATTGTGCTTGCTATAGCAAGCAGAATGCAAACTAAAGTATGCGTGAGCATCGCCACACGCGGATCGGCAGCAACCTCACTGCCTCGCGAGAGCCAGGTTGTTGCACGCCTCGCAGGTCTCCTCCGGAATGAGCCCCCAGCGCATGAGCTGGGCGAACACGAAGCACCCGGCGCACCAGCCGACAGCCGCCTCCAGCAGCGCACAGACGACGAGAACGCCGATGAGGACGCTCGCGAGCCCGGTCGCACCGAACGCCAGGGCCGCCACCGCTGCGACCCCGGTGAAGCCGAGGCCGATCGCCTGAGCGAAACGCTTCGGCGGTCCGGCTGTGGGCACCACCCGCCCGAGCCGAGGAGCGATGACCTGCGCCGCAACCCGCCCGATCGGGCTGTAGCGGGGCCCGCCGAGGACCCGCAGGAGGAAGCCCGCCGCCATCAGCGCGGTCACCCAGTGCCAGCCGGTGACGAGGACGAGCACACCCAGCGCTGCGACGAAGCCGGCGACCACGCGGGCGGCCTTCTCGTTCACGACCGACGGAAAACCGATGATAGGAGCGGACATAACTCTGGATTATGTAGATCGGAATCGGTATGCGCCGCTCCCGTCCACGATGCGGCCACCGTGGCGACGGAGCCGGACGAGGACCTCAGCGGACGCGACGGTCCTTGACGCCGAGGAGCTCTCTCGCGTCCGCCGTCGACATCGGCGGCCGCTGCATGAGCGTCGCCAGCTCTGCCGCCCGGCTGACGAGCTCGTCGTTGTGCTGCACCTGCTGGCCCCGCGCATACATGATGTTGTCCTCCATCCCGACCCGCACGTGGCCACCGGCGGACAGGGCGGCCGCCATGATCGGGAGGTGGCTGCGACCGATACCGGTCGCCGCCCACGAAGTGACCTCCTGCGGGAGCATCGCCACCCCGGCCATGAGGGCGGCCGTGGTGCCCGGCATCGCCCCGGGAACCCCGGTGACGAAGTCGACGTGGACCTTGCCGCCGAACGGGAGCCCGTGTGCGTCGATGAGCCGGGACAGCGCGGCCACGTGACCGAGCTCGAACAGCTCGAACTCCGGGACGACCTCCCGCTCCTGAGCCTGGACATAGAGGTCGGACATGAACCCGTGTGGGTTGAGGAAGACGTCATCGCCGAAGTTCGTCGTGCCGCATGTGAGGGAGCAGGAGTCCGGCTCGGCGTCGAGCACGGTGAGCCGCTGCTCGAGCGGGTCATGCACCGAGCCGCCGGTCGAGAGCTGGACGATGAGGTCGGTCTCCGCGCGGATGGCGTCCACCGACTCCCGCAGCAGCCCGCCGTCGAGCGTGGGCGCGTGGTCGGCCCCTCGGATATGGAGGTGGATCATCGCGGCACCCGCCTGCTCGCAGCGGATCGCGGTCTCGACCAGCTCCTCGAGGGTGGTCGGCAGCTGCGGCACATCGGCCTTGGACAGCTCGGCTCCGGTGGGGGCGACGGTGATCAGCGTTGCGGCCATACGCCCATCGTGCCAGCCGCTCCGGGGGGACGGCGGCCGTTCGTCGTTTGGCTGCTATGTGGAAGATATGGCGACCGGCTGAGGGGCGGTGGGACTCAGGATGGGTATGCGTCGCTCACCTGCCCGAGGACCCGCCATCCCGTCGCCCTGCCGGCCCCGGACGGGCTTGCCGGCTCACTCACTCCTGACGCCCTTCCGCCTCCATAACCTCGCAATTGCGAGGTTATGGAGGCGAGTGCGAGGACCGGGTCAGGGGGCGACGATGAGGGTCTGCGCGGCGCTGACGACCTCGTCGTCCGCCCCGACCAGCAGGTCGGCAGCCGGGTCGACGTTGCGCTTGACGACTGCGAGCGCGATGGGCCCGTCCTCGTAGTGCTGGGCGACCGACGTGACCCGCCCGATGACCTTCTCCCCCAGCCTGACCGGCGTCTGCGGGGCGGGCAACGTGTGCCCGGACCCGTCGAGGTGGAGAAAGACGAGCCGACGGGGCGGCCGGCCGAGGTTGTGGACGCGCGCGATCGTCTCCTGCCCGCGGTAGCAGCCCTTGTGCAGGTGCACCGCCGTGCGCAGCCAGTCGACCTCGTGGGCGATCGTGCGGTGGTCGGTCTCGAGGCCCAGTCGGGGCCGCCAGGCAGCGATCCGCAGCGCCTCGAGCGCTGACGCGCCGGCCCAGGTCAGATCGTCCCGAGCGGCCAGACCGGTCAGGGCGGAACGGTCCACGATGAGCTCGGTGAGGGACCAGTCCGCCCCCGGGTGTCCCTCCACCGGCCCATAGGCGGCGGTGTCCCCGACCAGCCGGCCGTCCTCGGTCGCCGGCCAGGGATCGACCCACCTGGCCAGTACGGGGACGTCGAGATCAGGTGCGTCGCCGGTGGTGGCGAGCACCGCATACCGATCGGTGGCGTCGGTGACCTCGACGCGGAGCATGAACCGCATCGAGTCCAGCCAGCCGGCGACGTCCGGCGCGGTGCCGGGCTCGACCGTGATCCACGTGGTCGAGCCGTCGTCGACGACGTGCAGCGCGTGCTCGACGTGCCCCTTCGGGGAGAGGATGAGCGTCTCGGTGCTGGCTCCCGGCGCGAGACCGGTGAGGTGCTGGGACGTGAGCGAGTGCAGCCAGGAGAGCCGGTCCGGCCCGGTGACCGTCACGACCCCCCGGGTCGACAGGTCGACAAGCGCGTCACCAGCGGCGAGTCGACGCTGCTCACCCATGGGGTCGCCGTAGTGCCCGGCGACGCCCGGCACGGCCGTTGGGTCGAGGACCGTGACGTCGACGGCTCCGGGGAGCGCGAGGAGGGGGGAGATCAGGGCCGACATGCAGCGCACCTTCCGTGGATCGCCATGTGGGTCACGTCTGCGGCAAAACCGTGCCGGTCGGCGAGCGTCGCGACGAGGTCGTCCGCAACCGACGCCGGGCTCTCCGTCACCGCGCCGCACTCACGACAGACGAGGTGAAGGTGCTGGGCGTGGTCGGCCCGGTGGTACGTAGGCGCGTGATGGTCCAGATGGGTATGCGTGACGAGCCCGGCCTCCTCGAGCGCGTCCAGCGCGCGATAGACCGAGGACGGCGGAATCGCCGGCTCGTCGAGATTGACGAGCTCGGTGAGTGCCTCGGGAGTTGCGTGCGGTGACCGGGCGATCGCCGCATACACCCGTTCGCGCGTGGCGGTCACCCGCAGACCGACGGCTCGCAGCGAGGCCGCGAGCTCGGTGCCGGTTCCGGAGCTACTCACCTGTCCACTGTAGACGTCGATGCACAGACTCCTTCCAGCCTCGGGACATACACTCGGGACCGTGCTGGACGAATTCACCGACGAACGCGAGCTCGAGCCCCGCCGCCGCAGCCGCACCGGGCGCAAGATCCTCATCGGCCTCCTCGTCCTCCTGCTCGCGGGAGTCGGACTCGTCGCCGGATTCGTCGGCTATCTCGGGGGCGTCGTCCAGACGAACGTCACCAAGGAGGAGAACGCCCTGCCCGACATGGGCCCGGTCGACGCCCAGGGCACACCGGTCGAGCTCCCCGAGGACACCGGCATGAACATCCTCTTCGTCGGCA
>JAAYSB010000049.1 GCA_012518475.1 Intrasporangiaceae bacterium
CACCCGCCAGGCCCGCGGCCGCTCCCTCGTGGCCGCCGCGATCCTGGTCGCCACCGGCATCGCGACCGCCGCAGCCGCCGCCGTCGCACTCGGCGTCGAGTCCCGGCCCGTCGCCGCCCTGCTCATCGTCCTTCCGGTCGCCCTCGGTGACGGGCTGGCCCCACTCGCCGACGCCATGCGGGCCCAGGCCCGCGCCGAAGGCGCCCAGTCCCGTCTGACCGCCCTGCTCGACCAGGTGCCTGCGGTTGCGGGAGCCGGGCAGCGCATACCCCATGCGGAGCCGGAGGTGAGTACCGAGCACGTGCAGGCGTCCTGGACCGGTGAGCACCCGGACATGCCGCCGGTGACCCTCGGGATCGAGCCCGGGGCCTCGGTCGCACTCATCGGGCCGAACGGGGCCGGCAAGTCGACCCTCCTCGCCGTCCTGGCGCGCCACCTCGATCCGACCCAGGGGCGGTATGCGCTGACCGGTGACGATGTCACCGGCCTCGACCTGGCCGAGACGAGAGCAAAGTTCGCGATCGTCGACGACGAGCCGCACGTCTTTGCCTCGACCGTCCGGGAGAACCTGCGGCTCGCCGCACCGGACGCCGGCGACAAGGAGATCCTCGCGGCCCTGCAGACGGCAGGTCTGGCGGACCTCATCGCCTCGATGCCGCAAGGGCTTGACACCCACCTCGGTGCGGGTGCTCGTGGACTGTCCGGCGGTGAGCGGGCCCGGGTCGCGATCGGACGTGCTGCGCTGTCGCAGCGGCCGCTCGTTCTCCTCGACGAGCCGGTGGCCCATCTTGATCACGCGACGGCCGTCGCCGTGCTCCGGGACCTGCGGGCCGCTACCGACGGACGGACCGTCGTCATGGTCTCGCACCGGGCGGATGGTCTCGACGATGCCGATGCGGTGATCGAGGTCTCGCACCGGCGACCGATATCTACTACAGTATGTCGTAAGGGCTGTGTGGGCGACCGCTCCACCGAGACGGAGGCGAAGGAAAGATGATGAAGTTGACCCGCCGCGCGCGGCTGGGCGACCTCGAGCGCAGCATCATGGATCGGCTCTGGGCTCTGGACGGCTCGGATCCGGGGGCGGCACTGACCGTGCGGGAGATCCACGACAGCATCTCCAAGGAGCGCGAGATCGCCTACACGACGGTGATGACCGTCCTGGACCGCCTCGCGAAGAAGGGCCTCGTGACCCGCGAGCGGGACGGACGCGCCTGGCGCTACCAGCCGGTGTCGACGAGCGAGGAGCTCACCGCGCACCTGCTTCGTGACAGCCTCGACCACCTCGAGTCCACCGACCGTCGCGCCGCGATGATGCACTTCCTCGACTCGGCGAGCGACGAGGAGATCGACGACCTTAAGGCTGCCCTCGCCGCCCTCGAGAGGCGCTAGCCGCAGCATTCTTCTTCACGAAGGACCGTTCCGCCGCACCGGATCGCGGCTGCGGAGGTGCTTGGACGGCTATCGCCGGCGGACTACCCTTGGGTAGCCCCGTATCCTCCCCTGGGGCCCCGACGATCGAGCGATCCCGAGCGAGAACGAAGCCTCCACCTCATGCCGCTGCTGTCTGCGCTGCTGACCGTCGCAGGACTGATCCTGCTGGCGGCGCTGCTCATTTGGCCCGTACAGAGCGCGATGGTGCGACGCCAGATCTTCCGCCGCGAGCCGCTGCTCGCCCTCTTCGTCTGGCAGGCCGTCGCCCTGGCCGCAGTCATCTCACTCCTCGCTGCCGGGCCGGTCGCCCTCCTCCTTCTGCGTGACCACATCGCGCTCGGCGACCCGCGGCACCTCGGCATCGTCGGTGTCGCGCTCGCGGTGACCGGGTTCATGGTCATCCGGCTCCTCATCGCCGGCCACCAGGTCGGCGCCTCCTTGCGACGCACCCGCCGTGAGCACGTCGAGCTCCTCGAGCTCGTCGGTCGGGAGTTCGACGAACTCGAGGAGCTCGATCTGGGCAGACCGTCGCGGCACCTGCGCGTCATCGACCACCCGGCCCCGACCGCCTACTGCATCCCGGGCCTGACCCACCGCGTCGTGATCTCGACCGGCGTGCTCGAGCGGCTCGGCCAGCCCGAGATCCTCGCAGTCCTCGCCCACGAGCGGGCTCACGTCCGAGCCCGGCACGATCTGCTCGTCGAGTTCTTCACGGTCCTGCACACCGCGATGCCGAAGAGCTTGCGCCAGCACGCCGTGCTCGAGGAGGTGCGTCTCCTTGCCGAGGTGCTCGCGGACCGGGCCGGCGCCCGTGCCATCGGCCGGGTCCCGATGGGTCGCGCGCTCGTCGCCCTGGCCGGCTCCCGCCATCCCGTCGCGACCTTCGCTGCCTCCACCAGCACGGTCAGCGCCGCCCACGTGCGGCTCAACCTGCTGTCCGACGCCGGCCGCCGAAACTGGATCATGGTCGCGACGATGATCGGCTACGCGCTGCTGTCGCTGGCCCTGCCCGCAGCGGTCGTCCTCTGGGTCAACGCCCTGACCTGATCCGCCGTGGCTGATGCTCGGGCGATCTGCCCGGCCGATGCGCAACGGCCCGACCGTGGCCGTGCTGAGCGGCTCCGGAATGTCTGGCAAGGTGGAGCCATGCGGTCTCACTTCGCCATCTATGTCGACGTCGGCTATCTCCTGGCGGCTGCCGCAACGCGGGTGACGGGCACCTCTCTGCGCCGAGGCGTGCAGGTCGAGCATCCGGAGCTCATCCGCAGCCTCATCTCCCGGGCCGAGGAGGACTGCGGTCTGCCGCTGCTCCGGGTCAACTGGTACGACTCCGGTGCCCGCCCCGGTGGTATGCCCGACTTCACCCAGGACGAGATCGGCCTGCTCCCCCGCGTCAAGCTTCGGCTCGGCCGGTTGTCTCATGCGGGTGAGCAGAAGGGCGTCGACCTGCGCATCGGTCTCGACCTGGCGACCCACGGACGCAACCGCGTCGTGGACGTCATCTATCTCGTCTCGGGGGACGACGACCTCACCGAGGCGGTCGAGGAGGCCCAGGGTCACGGCGTCCAGGTCATCCTCCTCGCCGTCCCCGGCCGGGACGGGAAGCCGCACGGCGTGGCCCGGCACCTCCAGCGGGCCGCCGACGGCCTGGTGCTCATCTCCGGTGAGGAGATCGACCAGGCGGTCCGGTCCCGGGCCATCCCCGAGCCGCTCGTTCCGGAGGAGTTCAAGCCCGAGAGCGATGAGGCGGTCGCCCACGGTGAGAAGCCGGAGGCCACCTCCTGCGACTCCGCCGAGCAGGACCGAGCAGAGACCGACACACCGACAGGGGCGACACCCAGCCCTGTCGAAGTCCCCGCAACGGCCGCCGGGTCGCGGGAGACCCCGCCGGAGGCGCCCGCGGCCGAGCCGGAGCCGAGCCCGGCGCGCGAACCGGAGCCCGTCGGCGCTGGTGTCCCCGGCCCGAGTCCCTCCCTGTTCGCCAAGCGAAAGGCCACGGTCGTGGTCGCTCCCCCGGACCCCGTGTGGACGTCGGCGACCGGCGCGGCGTCGGCCGGCACCTACCCGGCCGGAGTCCACCCCGACCTCATCGACGCTGTGG
>JAAYSB010000050.1 GCA_012518475.1 Intrasporangiaceae bacterium
CTCGAGAAGTTCTCGGCCGGCACACCGGTGCGGATGGTCGGCACGAACGGTGACCACGGCGAGTACTACCGCGGGGACGTCTGGCGTGAGATCGTGCGGTTCCTCGACGTCTATCTCGGTGACGAGGATGCCGCGGCGGTGGCCGAGTACGAGGCCCAGGACGCCGTGACCGTTCTCCTCGAGCTGGACCGGGGCGGTGCGGACGCGAGCGCCGGGGCCCGCTTCGACCTGCCGGACTTCGAGGCCGCCGGTGAGGGTCGACGGCTCGTGCTCGGCCGGGACCTGCGCGCCGACGCCGGCGCCACCTTCAGCTACGACCCGCCGGCGCTGTACGACTTCGGCGGTGGCTGGCTCATGCCGGAGCAGAACACCTGGCCGCAGCAGGCACAGGACCACGTGACGTTCACCTCTGGCCCCCTCGCCGACGACGTTGTCATCGCCGGGACGGGCTCGGCCGACCTGTGGATCGCCGCCGACGCCCGCGACGTGGACCTCGAGGTGCACATCAGCGAGATCCGGCCCGACGGACAGGAACAGCTCGTCCAGAGTGGCTGGCTGCGGGCCAGCCACCGGGCGCTCGACGACGCCGCGAGCACGACCCTGCGCCCCCGTCACCTGCACACGGCCGAGGCCACGGAGCCGCTCGTCCCCGGTCAGGCGACACCGGTCCGGGTCGGACTGTTCCCCGTCGCGCACGCCTTCCGGGAGGGCTCCCAGATCCGGATCTCGGTCGCCGGGCCCGGTGGGAACCGCTGGCGCTGGGGCTTCGACCCGGTGCCCGGGACCGTCGACGTCCAGGTGCTCCACGACCAGGCCCACCCCAGCTCGGTCGTCCTCCCCGTCGTCGACGTCGACGTCGAGCTGCCACCGCTGCCCGACTGCGGGACCGTGAGCAGCCAGCCCTGCCGCCCGGCGCGCTGATCCCACCGTGGCAGCACGCTCTCCCGTCCGGTTCCTCGTCGTCCCCGGAGTCGTCGTCCTCGGCGCGCTCCTCGCCTGGGCCGGCTCCTCGGGCGGTGAGCGCCTCGACTGGCTGCCGGTGTTCGCGCTCGCCGTGGCCGTCGCCTATGTCGTCCAGTGGATCGCGTTCATCCCCGCCTGGCAGAAGCAGACCGAGGTGCACTTCGACCTCACCGGCGCCCTGACGTATATCAGCGTGACGCTGCTCGTGCTCGGACTGGTCGATGAGCGCGGGCCCCGCACTCTGCTCCTCGCCGGTCTCATCGTCGTCTGGGCGGCACGCCTCGGCAGCTTCCTCTTCCTGCGGGTGCGCGGCGCCGGTGGCGACGGCCGCTTCGACCACATCAAGCCCGATCCGCTGCGCTTCCTCGGCGTGTGGACCGTCCAGGGACTGTGGGTCTCGCTCACCGCTGCGGCTGCGTGGATCGCCATGTCCGGGCGCGGCGACCAGGGGATCGATGTCTTCACGGTCGTCGGCGCGCTGATCTGGGTCACCGGCTTCACGATCGAGGTCGTCGCGGACACCCAGAAGAGCGCGTTCAACCGGAAGCACAAAGGACGCTTCGTCGACGTCGGGCTGTGGTCACGCTCCCGGCACCCGAACTACTTCGGCGAGATCCTCCTGTGGATCGGCATCGCCGTCATCGCCCTGCCCGCGCTCTCCGGCTGGCAGCTCGTCGGGCTCATCTCACCGGTGTTCGTCACCCTGCTCCTCACTCGCGTCTCCGGCATTCCCCTGCTGGAGAAGCGGGCCGAGAAGAAGTGGGGTGCCGACCCGGCCTATCGCGAGTACGTCGAGCAGACCCCCGTCCTCCTCCCGCGCCTCACCGCCCCGTAACGGAGCCGCTGGCTGGGTGGAGGTGTGGGCCGGCGCGGGTGCGACGCAGGAGACCTCCACCCGGCGGGGTGGGTGGGCTGGGTGGAGGTGTGGGCCGGCGCGGGTGCGACGCAGGAGACCTCCACCCGGCGGGCGGAGTCGCTACGCTCTCGCTCAAGCGGGGCTCACCAGGCGCCGCCGACATCCTCCCCGACCCGAAGGGAGCCCCGTGGTCCAGCAGCCCGTCCAGGCGCCACCGGCCGTCGTCATGATCCGGCCCCACCAGTTCGCGCCCAACCCTGAGACGGTGGTCGACAATGCGTTCCAGTCCCTCCCGAAGGGGAGTCCGGGGCAGGTCGCCCGGGCGGCGTACGACGAGGTGACTGCCATGGCCGCCCAGCTCCGGGAGGCCGGGGTGACCGTGCATCTCTATGAGGACGTCACGCATACCGCGCCGGACTCGGTGTTCCCGAACAACTGGTTCTCGACCCACAGCTCCGGACAGATCGCGGTCTTCCCCATGCACTCGGTGAGCCGCCGCTCCGAGCGCCGGCCTGACCTCATCGACGACCTCAAGAGGATGTACCACGTCCCCGTGGTCTATGACTACAGCGGTCTGGAGCATGACGGGCTGTTCCTCGAGGGGACCGGGTCGATGGTGCTCGACCACGTGCATCGGGTCGCCTACGTGTGCAGGTCGAACCGCGTGAGTGAGCCTGCGCTGCAACGCTTCTGCACCGACTTCGGCTATCACGCGTTCGTCTTCGACGCGTTCGACCCCGCGGGGACGAGGATCTATCACACGAATGTTCTCATGGCGGTCGCGACCGAGTATGCGCTCATCGGCCTGTCCGCCATCACCGACCCCAGGCAGCGCCGGCGCGTTCGCGGGCATCTCGAGGCGACCGGCCGCCGCGTGGTCGACCTGACAATGCAGCAGCTGACGGACTTCGCCGGAAATGCCATCGAGCTGAATGGTCGAGACGGGCGGGTCCTGGTCATGTCCGATCGTGCTGTACGGGCCCTCAGTGACGACCAGCTCGCGGTCATCGAGGCGAGCTCGACGATCCTGCCGGTCGACATCGGGACGATCGAGCACGCCGGCGGCTCGGCCCGGTGCATGCTCGCGGGA
>JAAYSB010000051.1 GCA_012518475.1 Intrasporangiaceae bacterium
ATCGGCATCACCCTGTCCGCAAGGGTCGGCCTCGGCATCAACCCGATCCTCACCTACGGCACCGACGAGCAGAAGCAGACCTTCCTGCCCGACCTCGTCGCCGGCCGTGCGCTCGCGGGCTTCGGCCTCACCGAGCCGGATGCCGGCTCCGATGCAGGAGGCACCCGCACGCGGGCCGAGCTGAACGGCGACGAGTGGGTCGTCAACGGCGCCAAGGCGTTCATCACGAACTCCGGCACGGACATCACCTCCGTCGTGACCGTCACCGCACGCACGGGCACCCGGGAGGGTCGTGATGGCACGAGCAAGCCCGAGATCTCGGCCATCATGATTCCTTCGGGGACAAAGGGATTCGACGTTGCTCCGGCCTACGACAAGCTGGGCTGGAACATCTCCGACACCCACGGACTGTCCTTCTCCGACTGCCGCGTCCCGGCGGAGAACCTCCTCGGCGAGCGGGGCGAAGGCTACAAGCAGTTCCTCAAGACCCTCGACGACGGCCGCATCGCCATCAGTGCGCTCGCGCTCGGGCTCATCACCCGGATGCGGGAGGAGACGGTCGAGTACAGCAAGACCCGCCAGGCCTTCGGCCGGCCGATCGCCGTCAACCAGGGCGTGAGCTTCCAGATCGCCGACCTGGCGGTCATGGAGGAGACCGCGCGCCTGCTCACCTATCGGGCCGCGTGGCTCAAGGACGAGCAGGAGGCCGGCCGGGCCAGTGTCGCCCAGGTCAAGCAGGCCGCCTCGATCGCCAAGCTGTACACCTCCGAGGCCGCCATGGACGCGACCCGGACCGCCACCCAGATCTTCGGCGGCAACGGCTTCATGGAGGAGTACCCCGTGGCGCGCTTCTATCGCGACGCGAAGATCCTCGAGATCGGCGAGGGCACCTCCGAGGTCCAGCGCATGCTCATCGCCCGCGGCCTAGGCTTGCCGTCGTGACCTCTGCGACCCCCGCCGGCGACCCCCGAGTCCAGGACGTCCGGGAGCGGCTGCACAGTGCGTATGCCGCCTCAGCCGCCCCGACCGAGGCGGCTGCCGCGAAGCTCGCGCAGCAGAACAAGCTCTATGTCCGGGACCGGATCGCCCTGCTTGTCGACGAGGGTTCCTTCGTCGAGGACGGCCGCTATGCGAACGCGATGGCGCCGGGACTGCCTGCTGATGGCGTCGTCACCGGGCGGGGAACCGTCGATGACCGGCCGGTCATCGTCATCGCGAACGACCCGACCGTCAAGGCCGGCTCGTGGGGTGCGCGCACCGTCGAGAAGATCGTCCGCGCGACCGAGATGGCGCTGCGTGAGGAGCTGCCGGTGTTCTGGCTGGTCGACTCTGCGGGTGCCCGCATCACCGACCAGGTCGAGATGTTCCCCGGCCGCCGGGGCGCCGGGCGGATCTTCCACAACCAGGTCGCCCTGTCCGGCAAGGTTCCCCAGATCTGTTGTCTCTTCGGGCCGTCCGCGGCGGGCGGCGCATACATCCCGAGCTTCTGCGACATCATCATCATGGTCGAGG
>JAAYSB010000052.1 GCA_012518475.1 Intrasporangiaceae bacterium
ACGACGCGACGGACCCGACCTTCATCACCACTGTTCGTGGCGTCGGCTTCCGGTTCGATGCCAGCAAGGATCCGAGCTGACCCATGCGCGCCGCGCTGATGCGGATGCTGATGCTCGCCGCCGGCTGGGTCATCGCCATCCTGGTCGTGCCGGGTGTCCTGCTCGGTCTGTGGTTCATCACCAGACCTCGCGACCGGCTACAGGGGATCCTCGAATCCCTCCAAGGCGGCCGAGGGATCGTTCTGATCATCGCGGTGGGCGTCCTTGAGGCCTGCGTCGCACTCCTCATCGCCCGCGCCATCGCCCGTCGCCAGGCGAGTCGGCTCACCACCCCGATCACGGCACTGGCGGAGCAGGCGGAGCGACTCGGCGCCGGTGAGTCCCGGATCGCGCGGCTCGACAGCGGCATCCCGGAGATCGATCAGATCGGAGAGGTCCTCGTCCACAGCTCGGCCGACCTGACCCGCCAGCTCGCCCAGCAGCGGGACTTCGCCGCTGATGCCTCCCACCAGCTCCGCACCCCCCTCACCGCCCTCCTCATGCGGCTCGACGAGATCGCCGCGACCCAGGACCTCGACGCCGCCCACGAGGAAGCAGGCATCGCGATCGACCAGGTCGTCCGTCTCGCAGCGGTGGTCGATGAGCTGCTCGCCCGGTCCCGCCGCGCCGACAGCGAGCTGAGCGCAGTCTCGCTCGACACCGTCCTCGCCGGCCTCCAGCGTGAGTGGCAGCCTGTCTTCGCCCGGTCGCGACGGAGCATCCGCATCCATGGGGAGCGAGGACTCCAGGTTCGGGCAAGCTCGAGCGCCGTTGCCCAGATCGTCTCCACCCTGTTCGAGAACGCACTCCAGCACGGTGGGGGCACGGTCGACGTCCAGGCGCGACGCAGCGGTCGCTCGGTCGTCCTCGAGGTGAGCGACGACGGGGACGGGATCGGACAGGACCTCGCTCCGCGGATCTTCGAGCGCTCGGTCTCGAGCTCCGGGAGCGGCCTCGGCCTGTCCCTGGCCCGGGACCTGGCCGCCGCGAACGAGGGCCGTCTCGAGCTGCTCTCGGCGCAGCCTCCGGTATTCGCTCTCTTCCTCAGCGAGGCCGAGGCGTCGGTCGTGCCCGCGCAGGGGCGGTGATCGACCTCAACGATCGCTACGGCGGTCGGGGTCACCCCGGTTCGTCGCCACCACAGCGGCCGCCGCGTCATGGTCCGCGACCGTTCCCGAGAAGATGACCAACCGGTATGCCACGAACCGGAACACCGTCCCGATCCCGATCCCGATCACGGTGGCGATGTTGTCGGCCAGACGGGTCTGGAAGCCCAAGCCATAGTGGGACAGGGCCAGGACACCGGCAGCGATCGCGAGGGCGATCCCGTTCACGGCGAAGAAGAGGAGCACCTCCTGGCCTGCTGGTCGGCTCCGGCGCCGGCGGAAGGTCCAGGCGCGGTTACCGACCCACGCGAACAGGGTTGCGGCGACACCGGCGATGACCTTCGCCGTCGTCACCTTGTTCTCGAGCACGGTGTGCCACAGGAGATTCGTGCCTCCGAGATCGATGACGAAGGCCACCGCTCCGATGACGCCGAACTTGAGCATCTCCCGATACACGGCCGCCATCCGGGCACGGAGGCGATCGAGCAGACGGGGGCGGTCGGGCACCGAGTCAGCCTATGTGGTCGCGGAGACTATCGTGGTGACCCGTGGCTGACCTGACCCCGAGGGCCGATCCCATTGAGGCGCCGAGACCGACACCCGGGGGATTTCCCGTTGTCGGCATGATCGGCTCCGGCCAGCTCGCCCGGATGTCGGTGGGCCCGGCGGTGGAGCTCGGGCTCAGTCTGAGCGTCCTCGCCACCGATCCTGACGATGGCGGCGCCCTGGCTGCCGCGCACGCTCCGGTCGGACATCACGCCGACCTCGACCGGGTCCTCGAGTTCGCCAGACACTGTGACGTCATCACGTTCGACCATGAGCACGTCCCCGACGAGGTGCTCCGTGCGGTCGAGGACCTCGGGGTCCCGATGCACCCGCGACCGACGGCCCTGCAATTCGCCCAGGACAAGCTGGCGATGCGGCGCCGCCTCGGGGAGCTCGCCATCCCCTGCCCGAGGTGGGCTTCGGCCCGGACCGTCGATGACGTCCGTGAGTTCGGTGCATCGGTCGGCTGGCCGATCATCGCCAAGACTCCCCGAGGCGGTTACGACGGCAAGGGAGTCCGGCTCGTCTCGCAGCCCGAGGACCTCGCGGACTGGTTCGCCGACGGAGCCGAGATCCTGCTCGAGGAGAAGGTGACCTTCCGTCGGGAGCTGGCTGCCCTGGTCGCCCGCAGTCCCTCCGGTCAGGCCGCCGCCTGGCCGGTGGTCGAGACCGTCCAGACCGACGGGATCTGCACCGAGGTCCTGGCTCCGGCACCCGGGCTCGACCCCGGCCTCGCAGCCGCTGTGACAGAGGCGGCACTGAAGATTGCGGGAGAGCTCGATGTCACCGGAGTGCTGGCTGTCGAGCTCTTCGAGATCGGGGTCGACGGCCCGGCCGGAGCAACGACCTCGTTCGTCGTCAACGAGCTCGCGATGCGTCCCCACAACAGCGGGCACTGGTCGATGGACGGAGCCGTCACCGGACAGTTCGAACAGCACCTGAGAGCTGTCCTGGACCTGCCGCTCGGTGACCCCCGCCCACGAGACCGGTGGACGGTCATGGCCAACGTGCTCGGAGGGGACATCACCGAGCTGTACTCGACCTATCGACACCTGCTCGCCCGAGATCCCGCACTCAAGGTGCACCTGTACGGCAAGGCGGTGCGTCCGGGCCGCAAGATCGGACACGTCAATGTCGGCGGCGACGATCTCGACGACCTGCGTGAGCGCGCCCGGCACGCAGCAGATTTCATCCAAGGAGTCATCGATGAGTGAGCCAGCCGCAACGGCATCCGACGTCGCCCCCGTGGTCGGTCTCGTCATGGGCAGCGACAGCGACTGGCCGGTCATGTCGGCTGCCGCCGACGTGCTCGACGAGTTCGGCATCGCCTACGAGGCCGATGTCGTCTCCGCGCACCGGATGCCACACGAGATGATCGACTACGGCACCCGCGCCGCCGAACGTGGACTGCGCGTGATCATCGCCGGGGCCGGGGGAGCGGCGCACCTGCCCGGCATGCTCGCATCGGTGACGCCGCTGCCGGTGATCGGGGTGCCGGTGCCGCTCGCCCATCTCGACGGGCTGGACTCGCTGCTGTCCATCGTCCAGATGCCGGGAGGGGTGCCCGTCGCGACGGTCTCGATCGGCGGTGCCAAGAACGCCGGACTGCTGGCGGTCCGCATCCTCAGCGCTGGATCCGACGCCGAGTCGGCGCGCCTGCGGGAGGCGATGAGCGCATACCAGTCCGGTCTGCGGGACATCGCCCACGAGAAGGGTGCTGCGCTGCGGGAACGGCGCAGCATCTTCAAGCCCGCAGGCTGAGGCCGGCGGTCGGGGTCAGCGAGCCGCGCCGTACTGACCCAGCCGGCGGGACTCGATCATCGGGCACGTGTCCATGACCACCCCGAGTCCGGCCTCTCTGGCCCGTTCCGCGGCATCCTCGTCAACGACGCCGAGCTGCATCCAGACGGCGTCGATGTGCAGGCGGTCCTTGTGCTCGATCGCTTCGTCGATGACGGCGCCGACGGACTCGCTGTTGACGAAGCAGTCGACGACCTTGATGTCCTGGTCCGGGATATCGGCGAGCGAGGCATACCCGGGCTCGTCGAAGACCTCCTCGGCCTTCGGGTGGACCGGGATGATCGCCTTGTTCTGCTCGTACTTGAGCCACCGTGCGACACGGTGCGCGGTCCGCTCCTCGTTGCCGGAGAGTCCCACGACAACCCAGACGCCGGGGTCTGCGAGAAGCTGTGCGATGAGATCGGGGTCGTTCTGGTGCGCAATCGCCATACGGACCACTCTGCCTCATCCTCGGTCCGTGCGGGGTCCTCGTGACCGGGTGGCCGGTCTCTGGCGACCCGGGCGGCGCGATAGCGTCAGGCGTGCAGAACAGCCGACAGACAGGTGAGACGACATGAAGTTCGGAATCTTCATCCCGCAGGGCTGGCGCCAGGACCTCGTCGGCATCGACCCGTCCCTCCACTGGGGTGTCATGGCCGGCCTTGCGCGCCGCATCGACGCCAATGAGGACTGGACGTCGCTCTGGGTCTATGACCACGTCCACACGGTGCCGCGCCCGATCGAGGAGGCCACCCACGAGGCGTGGTCGCTCATGGCTGCCTTCGCCGGGGTGACCGGGCGGGTCCGGCTCGGGCAGATGTGCACCTGCATGGGCTACCGCAACCCGGCCCATCTCGCCAAGGTGGCGGCGACGATCGACGTCATCTCCGAGGGGCGTCTCGAGATGGGCATCGGGGCCGGCTGGTACGAGCACGAGTGGCGGGCCTACGGCTATGGCTTCCCCCGTGCCGGAGAGCGTCTCGCGATGCTGCGTGAGGGTGTCGAGATCATGCAGCAGATGTGGAAGACCGGGTACGGCACACTCGAGGGGGAGCACTATCAGGTGGACGGGGCCATGTGCTTCCCGCAGCCGCTGCAGGGCACCGCGCAGCCGGGGAGCACTCGAAACGGCATCCCGATGTGGATCGCCGGCGGTGGTGAGCGCAAGACTCTGCGGATCGCCGCCGAGTACGCCGACTACACCAACTTCTCCGGGATGCCGGAGGAGTTCAGCGCCAAGAGCGAGATCCTTGCCGGGCACTGCGCCGACGTCGGGCGTGACTTCGACGAGATCGTGCGCAGCTCGAACTTCAACGTCGTCATCGGACGGAACCAGCGAGAGGTGCAGGACCGGCTCGACTGGATCCGTGGCCACTACGCGTCGGCGGGACTGCCTGAGGATGTCGTCGAGTCGACGACCAAGTCGTTCGCCGATGGTCCTCTCGTCGGAACGCCGGAGCAGATCATCGAGACACTCAGTGACATGCGCCGCCGCGGGATGACGTATGCGATCACGTACTTCGTCGAGGCCGCCTACGACACCTCCGGGATCGACCTGTTCGAGCGGGAGGTCCTCCCAGAGCTGGTCGATCACGAGCAGCACAACCACCTGTGGGGGCTTTTCGGCGGCCGCTGATCGACCGCGCCGCTGCCCGACATACCATTCGGGTATGGCTGGCAACCCCGCATTCGACACCTACTCCCTGACCGAGGACCACGAGGCGATCCGCGAGGCCGTCCGTGAGGTCGCGGAGGCCAAGATCGCACCCTTCGCTGCGGAGGTGGACGAGCAGGCCCGCTATCCGCAGGAGGCGCACGACGCCCTCATCGAGACAGACTTCTTCGCACCCCACGTCGCCGAGGAGTACGGCGGCGTGGGCGCGGACGCGCTCGCGACGTGCATCGTCATCGAGGAGGTGGCGCGGGCGTGCGCCAGCTCCTCCCTCATCCCGGCGGTGAACAAGCTCGGCTCGATGCCGGTCATCCTCGGCGGCAGCGAGGAGCTCAAGAAGCGCTATCTCACTCCGCTCGCCGCCGGTGAGACGACGTTCTCCTACGGACTCTCCGAGCGGGAGGCGGGCTCGGACACCGCGTCCATGCGCTGCCGGGCCGTCGCCGACGGTGACGA
>JAAYSB010000053.1 GCA_012518475.1 Intrasporangiaceae bacterium
CGTCGTCGACGCAGGGCACGTCCAGCACCCTGAGGCAGAGCCATCAGCCGAAGCAGTGCCCCTCGCCGCGATACGTCGGGACCGTCGCGATGATCTCCTCACCACGGATCAGGTGGATCTCGGCGAAGCGCTCGCAGGCCTCACCGGCCTTGGCGTGGCGCATCCAGACCCGGTCGCCGAGCTGGAGGGCGTCAGCAGCCGGCCCGGTGACCGGAGTCTGCACCTCACCGGCTCCCTCGGTGCCGATGTAGGACAGGCCTTGCGGGGAGTAGATCCGTGGCACCCGGGACTTCCCCGCCGGGCCGGATGCGATGTAGCCACCCGAGAAGAGCGTCACCATGCCTGGGGCAGGGCGCCGCACGACCGGCAGCGCGAACGCCATGGCTGGTTCAGCACTGAAGCTGTCATAGCCGTCGAAGAGACCGGGCGCATAGAGACCGGAGCCTGCCGCCAGCTCGGTGATGCACTCGTCCGCGCCGGTGAGCTCCAGCGAGCCCGTGCCGCCGCCATTGACGAAGCGGAGGGAGGCGATGTCACTGACCGCCGCCACGACGGCTGAGCGTCGTTCGAGGAGCTGAGAGTTCGAGCGCTTCTTCATCAGTCGGACGGCGGGGTTGTCATCGGGAACGCCGGCGATCTGCGCGTCATAGAACATCACGCCTTCGACGACGAGTCCGGCCTCGACGGCGGCTTGGGCGACCGCGGCCGCCTCCTCGGGTGTGCGGACCGGTGACCGTCGCACGCCCAGATGGAGCCGACCGAGCCGCAGCGAGGAGTCGACGTCGATGGCTACCTTGAGAGGAAAAGGCCCGGTGAGCGAGGCATACATCTCCACGTGCTCGAGCGAGTCGATGGTCACGGTGATCTCACGGGCCAGGTTCTCATCGGACCGCACCTGCGTGAGCGCCGCGAGATCCACGCTGGGGTATGCGACGAAGACATCTGCAAACCCCTCACCGACCAGCCAGATCGCCTCGCGGGCGGAGAAGCCCATGACACCGGCGAATCCTGGCTCGCTCAGCGCCCTGGCCATGAGGTCTGAGCAGCGGACACTCTTGCTCGCAAGGCGGATCGGTGTGCCGTTGGCGCGTCGCACCAGCGAACGCGCATTGGCATCGAAGGCATCGAGGTCGACGATCGCGAAGGGGGCGCTCAGACCCGCCGTGGCGCGCTCCCAGCCGGCAGCTCTCGTCGTGTCCACGGCCCTGACCCGTCTCCTCAGCCCACGCGGGAGACGATGAGGTCGGCCAGCGTCGTGAGCGCGCCCTTGACCTCGCTGTCGGGCAGCGGCGCAAGTGCGTCGCGGGCCGAGCGGGCAACGTCCACCGTCCGGCTCTCCGCCGCCTGCATCGCCGGGTGGGCCCGCAGCAGGGTGAGTGCCTCGGCGTGGGCGGCATCATCGGAGGCGAGGTCCGAGCGGAGCAGCCGCTTGAGCCGCTCGTCGCCGGGGTCGTCGGAAGCCAGGGCATAGAGGACCGGCAGCGTGCGCTTGCCCTCGCGCAGGTCCGTGCCGGGAACCTTGCCCATGTCGTCGGCCTCGCTCGCGACATCGATGAGGTCATCGGCGAGCTGGAAGGTCATGCCGACCCGCTCGCCGTACTCGCGCACGAGCTCGACCGTCGCGGCGTCACAGCCGCTGAACATCGCGCCGTAGCGCGCGGCGGTCGCAATGAGGACGCCCGTCTTGTCGGCGAGGATCTGGAGGTAGTACTCGACCGGGTCGGTGTCGCCGGGGTGGGGCCGGTCGTCCCGGATCTGTCCAGCGCACAGGCGCACGAAGGTCTGGGCCTGGATCCGGACCGCCTCGGCGCCGAGGTCGGCGACGAGCTCGGACGCCTTGCCGAAGAGCAGGTCGCCGACGAGGATGGCGGTGTTGTTGTCGTACTTCGCGTTGACGCTCGGACTTCCTCGGCGCATCTCGGCATCATCCATGACGTCGTCGTGGTACAGCGAGGCCAGGTGGGTCAGCTCCACCGCTGCGGCGGCCGTGACGACCTCATCGTTGATGCCCTCACCCAGCTGCGCGGCCAGGAGCGTGAGCAGCGGTCGCACCCGCTTGCCACCGGCGTTGAGCCCGTGGGCGGAGGCCTCCATGATGAAGGCGTCCTCGTGCTCGACGGCGCGCCGCAGGGTCGCATCGACCTGCGCCATGCCCTCTGCGAGGCGTTCCTGCAGCTCTGCGGAGATGCCGGGGATGGCCATGACCGCCGGCGTCGAGCTCACGCCGGCGGTCAGGTCCGACGTCTCCGCCGCAGTGTCCGAAGCGGTCATCGGCTACCGGATCAGCTCTGCTGCTCGGCCGGCCAGCTCGAGGACCGGGCCGGGGATGAAGCCGAGCACGACGGTGGCGACAGTGCCGATCGCGATCGCGGCCGTGGTGAGGGGGGACGCCTCGGCGACAGTGACGTCATCGCCCGGCGCATCGTGGAAGTACATGATGACGATGAGCTTGACGTAGATGTAGGCGGTGATCCCCGACGCGAGCACACCGATCACGACGAGAACCGTCCCCATGGTCCCGGACTCCACCGCGGGGGCGAAGGCAGCGAACTTCGAGGTGAAGCCCGACGTGAGCGGGATGCCGGCGAAGGCGAGCAGGAGGAAGCCGAAGACGGCAGCCACGATCGGGTGGCGCTGCCCGAGGCCGGCCCACTGCGAGATGTTCGTCGCCTCGGAGCCGTGCTGGCGGACCAGGGTCACGACACCGAAGGCCGCGATGGTCGTCAGACCGTAGGCGAGCAGGTAGAACAGGACTCCGGCCAGGCCTCGGGTCGAGAAGGCCAGCACACCGACGAGGATGAATCCGGCGTGCGCGACCGAGGAGTACGCGAGGAGCCGCTTGATGTCGGTCTGGGTGATCGACAGGACCGCACCGACGACCATGGTGAGGGCGGCGATGGCGGCCACGCCACCCTGCCAGCTCCAGCGGGAGCCCTCGACCGCGACATAGCCGAACCGGAGAATCGCGCCGAACGCGGCGAGCTTGGTCGCGGCGGCCATGAAGCCGGTGACCGGGGTGGGCGCACCCTGGTAGGCGTCCGGGGTCCACGAGTGGAACGGGACGGCACCCACCTTGAACAGCAGGCCGACGAGGACGAGCAGGATGGCCGGCACGAGCAGCGGCTCGAGACCAGCAGTCGGGGCACCGACCGCAGCAGCGATTCCTGCGAGGTCGGTCGTCCCGGCGTAGCCGTACAGCAGGGCCGCACCGAACAGGAAGAACGCGCTCGCGAAGGCTCCGAGGAGGAAGTACTTCAGCGAGGCCTCCTGCGAGAGCAGGCGGCGACGACGGGCGAGTCCGACGAGCACATACAGCGGCAGCGAGAGCACCTCGAGGGCGACGAACATCGTGATGAGGTCACCGGCGGAGACGAACATCATCATGCCCGCGAGCGAGATGAGCACGAGCGGGAAGACCTCAGAGGTGGCCAGGCCGGCGCGGGCTGCGGCCCGCTCGTAGCTCGAGCCAGGGATCGCGGCACCCATCGGGGTGAAGGCGTCAGGGTGCTCGCCGCCGAGCTTCTCGGCGAAGGTCAGCACACCGAGGACACCGAAGATGAGCAGCGAACCCATCATGAAGACGGCCATGCCGTCGATGACGACGGATCCGCCGAGGGTCACGGTGCGGTTGTCGACCGCCAGGGCCACGAGGGCGACGAAGGCGGCCACGAGGCCGACGAGCGCGAGGACGACCTGGACGATGTGCCGGCTGCGGCGGGGGACGAAGGCCTCGACGACGACTCCGAGAAGACCGGCCGCCATGACGATGACGAGCGGCGAGATCGCTGCCCAGTTCACCTCCGGGGCGACATAGGCCGTCGGCACAGCCGCAACCGACTGTGCGGCGAGGATGGAGTTCACCGAGATCACCTTTCACCACCAGTTGCCTGTGACGGCGCAGGATCCACCGCGCCGACGTGCTCGAGGGTCGTCTCGACCGCCGGGTTGATGGGGTCGAGGGCCAGCGCCGGGTAGACACCGAGAAGGAGGATCGCCGCGACCAGCGGAGCAACGACGACCTTCTCGCGCAGCGTGATGTCCGCGACGGGGCGCCCGAGCTCGGGCCGGGGTCCGGTCATCGTCCGCTTGTACATCCAGAGGATGTAGATCGACGCGAGCAGGACCGCCGGGACCGCGATGAGGGCTGCGACCGGGTAGCGCTGGTAGGTCCCGACGAACACGAGGAACTCGGAGACGAAGGTCGACAGACCCGGCAGCGACAGGGCCGAGAGGCCGGCGAAGAGCCAGACTCCGGCGATGACCGGGGTGACCCGCTGCCAGCCGCCGAAGGCCTCGATGTGCTGCTGTCCGTGGTTGCGGACGATGAGCATGCCGGCGATGAGGAACAGCGCCGCGGTCGAGAAGCCGTGGTTGATCATGTACAGGGCCGAACCCGCTCCGCCGACCGTCGTCAGAGCGAAGATGCCGAGGATGATCAGGCCGAAGTGGCTGACCGATGTGAACGCGATGAGACGCATGATGTCGCTCTGGCCGATCGCGAGGAGGGCGCCGTAGACGACGGAGATGACCGCGAGCGTGAGCACGACGGGGGTGGCCCACGAGCTGGCCTCCGGGAACATCTGGAGGCAGAAGCGGATCATGCCGTAGGTGCCGACCTTGTCGAGGACGCCGACGAGGAGGACGGCCGTGGCCGGGCGCGCGGCCGAGGCAGCGTCCGGCAGCCACGTGTGCACCGGCCACATCGGAGCCTTGATCGCGAAGGCGACGAAGAAGCCGACGAACAGCCAGCGGCCCACGCTCGGATCGATGCTCAGACCGGTGAGGTTCGAGACGAGGAACCCGTCCGCGCCGCCGGGACCGACGAAGTACACGCCGATGACGGCCACGAGCATGATGAGCCCGCCGATGAGACCGAACAGGAGGAACTTCACAGCTGCGTAGCCGCGGCGGGGACCCACGCCGAAGGACCCGATGAGGAAGTACACCGGGACGAGCATGGCCTCGAAGAAGACGTAGAAGAGGAAGACGTCGATCGCCGCGAAGACACCGACCATGAACGTGACGAGCACGAGCATGAGCGCGAAGTACGTCTGTACGCGGCGGCTGCCACGTCCCTCGGCCGGGATCGGCTCGTTCTCGAGGTCGTTCCAGGCGGCGAGAATGCAGACCGGCGTGAGCACGAGGGCGAGCAGGATCAGCGTCAGCGAGATGCCGTCGATGCCGAGGGCATAGGAGACCCCGAACTGCGGGATCCACGAGTGCTGCTCGACGAGCTGGAACTGCTCACCGGAGTTGAGCCGGAACTGACTCGCGGCCGCGATACCGACGAGGAGCGTCACGAGAGAGAAGCCGAGCGCAACACGCTTGGCGCTCTCGGCGCTCGGGAGGAAGGCGACGATCAAGGCCCCCACGAGCGGGAGGACGAGGAGGATCGTCAGCAGGGGAAGATTCGACATCACTGCATCACCCACACGGCGCCGAGGAACAGGACGACACCCGAGAGCATCGTCAGGGCATAGGACCGGGCCAGACCGTTCTGGACCCGACGCAGACCACGCGAGGCTGCGGCGATCCAGCCGCTCACCCCGCCGATGGTGCCGTCGACGCCGGACCGGTCAGCGAAGTCCAGGCCACGCGTGAGCGCGACGCCGGGCTTCTCGAAGAGGGTCTGGTTGATCTCTTCCTGGTAGAGGTCGGCGCGGGCGGCGCGGGTCCCCCAGGACCCGACAGGAGCCACCTCCGGCACCTCCTCCCGCGCGTACCTCATCCACGCCCAGACGGCACCGACCGCGACCACGATGAGCGTGAGCGCAATGATGCCCGGGACCGGCAGGACCGGGTCGTGGTGCTCGGCGGCCCCGACCAC
>JAAYSB010000054.1 GCA_012518475.1 Intrasporangiaceae bacterium
TCTCCCGCCGGTCACCGGCCTGTGGGCCGTGGTCCCGGCGCTGTTCGTCTATGCGTTCCTCGGCAGCTCGCGCCAGCTCTCCGTCGGACCGGAGTCGACGACCGCTCTGATGACGGCTGCGGGCATCGCGGCCCTGCTCGCGGCGGGCGCAGGGGCGCTCAACGCGAGCGACATCGCCGCGCTCCTCGCCATCGCGGTCGGCATCATCTGCGTGCTCGGCTGGATCCTTCGACTCGGGTTCCTCGCCGAGCTGCTCTCCAAACCGGTCCTCGTCGGATACATGGCCGGCATCGCCGTCCTCATGATCGTCGGGCAGCTCGACAAGATCATGGGGATCGACGTCGACGGGGACACCCTCGATGCGCTGTGGCATGCGGCCACCCACCTTGACCAGGCGCACATACCGACCGTGTGGCTGGCTCTCGGGACGGTCGTCGCGCTGTTCACCTTCCACCTCCTTGCGCGGCGGTGGCCGGGTCCGCTCATCACGATGCTGGGCGCGGCGGCGATCGTGGCCATCTTCGATCTGCAGGACTACGGGATCGACATCGTCGGAGAGGTACCGCAGGGG
The DNA here is from genome assembly GCA_012518475.1 of Intrasporangiaceae bacterium. GTDB lineage: Bacteria > Actinomycetota > Actinomycetes > Actinomycetales > Dermatophilaceae > F2B08. The sequence continues at coordinate 572 of JAAYSB010000054.1, forward strand.
CTGCCCGACCTGCACGTCCCACAGGTGACCTCGATCGACCTGTGGGCTCTCCTGCCGGCCGCGATCGGGGTGGCGGTCGTCGCATACTCCGACAATGTCCTCACCGCCCGGGCCTTCGCCATCCGCCGCCGCGAGCAGATCGACAGCAACCAGGAGTTCCTCGCCCTCGGGAGCGCCAACATCGCAGCGGGTCTGTTCTCCGGATTCCCGGTCAGCTCGAGCGGGAGCCGCACCGCCATCGCGGACACGATGGGGGCCCGCACCCAGCTCCACTCTCTCGTCTCGATGCTGCTCGTCCTCGCGACCCTGCTGTGGCTCGGTCCGCTCATCGGCACCTTCCCCCAGGCCGCCCTCGGCGGAGTCGTCGTCTTCGCCGCGATCCGGCTCATCGACGTCGCCGAGTTCCGGCGCTTCGCGACGTTCCGCGGCAGCGAGCTGCTCCTGGCGGTCCTCACGACGGTCGCCGTCCTCGTCCTGGGGGTCCTCGGCGGCATCGGCGCGGCCATCGCGATGTCGGTGCTCGACCTCTTCCGACGCATCGTCAACCCACACGACGGCATCCTCGGCTATGTCCCCGGCCTCGCCGGTATGCACGACGTCGACGACTACCCTGATGCCGTCCAGATCCCCGGCCTGGTCGTCTATCGCTATGACGCGCCGCTCTTCTTCGCCAACTCGGCGAACTTCCTCACCAAGGCCATTGACAGCGTCGACACCACGCGGGAGGAGGCCGAAGTCCACTGGCTCCTCCTCAATGTCGAGGCCAATGTCGAGGTGGACCTCACCGCGATCGACGCCCTCGACTCGCTCCGTATCACCCTCGAGGAGCGTGGGGTCGACCTAGCGCTGGCCCGAGTCAAGGAGGACCTGCGGATTCCCCTCGACGCCGCCGGGTTCCTCGACCGCATCGGTGCAGACCGCGTGTTCCCCACCCTGCCCACCGCCATCGCCGCCTATGCCGAGTGGTACACCTCCGCCCACGGCGAGCCGCCGCCGGGCATCACAATCATTCCGCCCCCGGTGCCACCGTCGATGTGACGTAGCTGAGATGGCTCGCGCAGGGGGTCAGGTGGACCTGTCATGACCGCGCTCTTCTGGCGCTGCCTCGAGGCTGTAGTTGACACGTCATCAATGGTCCGGCACCATGGTGTGTGACACGTCAACTTCTGTCTCACGCCTTCGGGCGCCCATGATCCTCAAGGAGCACCTATGACCACCATCGCCATCGTGACCGGCAGCA
>JAAYSB010000055.1 GCA_012518475.1 Intrasporangiaceae bacterium
GCCGTGCCACAACCTGGCAATTGCCAGGTTGTGGCACGGCGCCGGGTCGTGGAACGGGGCGGAGGGAACGAGCCCGATCTCGGGTCTGAGACATCCGGGCTCTTCGGAGGAGGCCCGCAACGTGGACTGGATGATGGAATGGTCCGGTTATGCGCAGTGAGTTCACGAGGATGTGGAGCGCGCTGGCCCCGCTGGGCCGCGCGCCGTCGACGGGCGGCTACCGCCGCTACGCCTGGACCCGGGAGGACCACGACCTTCGGGAGTGGTTCGTCGCCGAGTGCGCGAGCAGGGGGCTGGACGTCGTCACCGACCGGGTCGGCAACCAGTGGGCCTGGTGGGGCGATCCTGACAGTGCCCGTGCGGCAGGAGCGCCCGGTGTCGTCACCGGCAGCCACCTCGACAGCGTGCCCGACGGCGGCGCCTTCGACGGCCCCCTCGGAGTCGTCTCCGCGCTCGCGGCCCTCGACGAGCTTCGCTCCCGTGGCCACGTGCCCAGCCGGCCGATCGGGATCGTCAACTTCGTCGACGAGGAGGGAGCCCGCTTCGGTGTCGCCTGCGCCGGCTCGCGCATCCTGACCGGAGCCCTCGACCCCGACCGGGCCCGGGGGCTCACCGATGACGAGGGTCGGACGATGGCGGCCGCGATGACCGTCGCCGGGCATGACCCCGCGCATCTCGGCCGCGACGACGAGGTCCTCGGCCGGATCGGCACCTTCGTCGAGCTGCACGTCGAGCAGGGCCGCCACCTCATCGATCTCGACGATGCCCCGGTCGGCGTCGGCACCGATATCTGGCCGCATGGTCGGTGGCGGATCGATCTCGCCGGTGAGGCCAACCACGCCGGCACCACCCGTCTCGAGGATCGCATCGACGCGATGCTCGGTGTCGCCGCGGTGACGATCGCCGCTCGCCGCGCTGCCGAGGAGCGGGGCTGCGTCGCCACGGTGGGCAAGGTCCTCGTCACACCGAACGGGGTCAACGCCGTCCCCAGCCACGCCTCCGCGTGGCTAGACGCCCGCGGCACCGACACCGACGCCGTTCGCGCCACCGTCGCAGAGGTGACCGAGGTCGCCGAGGAGTTCGGCGGGGTCGTTCGCGAGGAGTCCTGGACGTCGACGACGCTCTTCGACCCCGGCCTGGCCGAGCGCATCTCCCAGACCCTGGGGGGTGCCCCCCTGCTCGGAACCGGAGCTGGTCACGACGCGGGAATCCTTGCCTCCCAAGGCATTTCGACGGCCATGCTCTTCGTGCGCAACCCCACCGGCATCTCGCACTCGCCGGAGGAGCTTGCCGAGGAGGAGGACTGCCTCGCCGGTGTGCAGGCCCTCGCCGACGTGCTCGCCGACCTCACCGGGGAGCCCTCATGACGACGTACTGGGCACCCCGCGCCACGCTCCCCGAGGGCGTGCGCAAGCGCGTCCGGCTGCGGGTCGAGGACGGGATCATCACCGAGGTCACCGCGGGGGTCGACATCGAGGACACCGACATCGTCCTCGAGGGACTCGTCCGACCCGGGTTCGCCAACGCGCACTCCCACGCCTTCCACCGCGCCCTGCGCGGACGGACCCACGCCGACGGCGGCAACTTCTGGACCTGGCGCGAGGAGATGTATGCGATCACCGCCAACCTCGACCCGGCCGCCTATCTCAGCCTGGCCCGCGCCGTCTTCGCAGAGATGGTGCTCGGCGGGTACACCGTCGTCGGGGAGTTCCACTATCTCCACCACGCACCCGAGGGGGTCCGCTACGGCGACCCGAACGCGATGAGTCAGGCCCTCATGACCGCGGCGACCGAGGCCGGCATCCGGATGACCCTCCTCGACACGGTGTATCTGACCGGCGGGCTCTTCGCGACCGGGCACACCGATCTCGACGAGACCCAGGTGCGGTTCTCGGACGGGTCGGTGCAGGCCTGGAAGGAGCGGGTCTCCCATCTCGAGCCCACGTCGCTGATCCGTCACGGCGCGGCGATCCACTCCGTGCGGGCCGTCCCTCGAGAGCACCTGCGGGAGGTCGCGGACTATGCCGCCGGTGGGCTCGGACACCCCGGCCGGGGCGCGGCCCCGCTGCACATCCACCTCTCCGAGCAGCCAGGGGAGAACATCGCCTGCGAGCAGTTCTACGGCCAGACCCCGGCCGGACTCCTCGAGGCCGAAGGGGTCCTGAGCCCGGATCTCACCGCAGTCCACGCCACGCACCTCACCGACGCCGACATCACCGCCCTCGCAGGGACCTCGGTGTGCTTCTGTCCCACCACGGAACGGGACCTCGCCGACGGGATCGGGCCGGCGCGGGCCCTGGCGAACGCGGGCGCGAGCCTATGCATCGGCAGCGACCAGAACGCCGTCGTCGACCCCTTCGAGGAGGTCCGCGCGATCGAGATGCACGAGCGGCTCAGCTCCCTCGAGCGGGGCCGGTTCTCCCTCGGCGAGCTGGAGAGCATCGGCACGGAGAACGGCTACCGCGCCCTCGGCTGGGCAGATGGGGGAGCGCTCCGCGAGGGCGCGCTTGCCGACTTCATCGCCATCCGCCTGGACGGTCCACACGCTGCCGGTGCCGACCCCGACCAGGTCATCTTCGTCGCCGGGAACCAGGACGTGAGCGATGTCGTCATTGCGGGGGAGCACATCGTCCGCGACGGTGAGCACCGCATCGGCCCGGTCGGACCGCTGCTCGCCACCGCCATCGGGCAGGTCACCTCATGATGGATGACGGCCGCGTCGGCGACGGGGCCCCGGGCGTCGGGGGCGGGACAGTCCTCATCGCCGGGGCGAGCGAGCTCGTCACCGGCGATCCACAGCGGGGCGCCGGATCTCTGGGCATCATCGACGGCGGTGCCATCGTCGTCGAGCACGGCCGGGTCGCATGGGTCGGGCCGCTCGCTGACGCACCGCAGGCCGACACCCGGGTCGATGTCGGGGGGCGCACCCTCGTCCCCGGCTTCGTCGACTCCCACTCCCACCTCGTCTTCGCCGGGGACCGGGCTCACGAGTTCACGGCTCGCATGCAGGGGGAGGCCTACGACGGCGGCGGGATCGGGGTCTCGGTCGCGGCGACCCGAGAGGCCTCCGACGACGAGCTACGGTCACTTGTCGCGGTCCGCGTCGCCGAGATGCGGGAGTCGGGGACAACGACGTTCGAGATCAAGAGCGGCTACGGGCTCACTGTCGAGGACGAGGCACGCTCTTTACGGATCGCGCGCGAGTTCACTGATGAGACGACCTTCCTCGGCGCGCACGTCGTGGCTCCGGAACTGCGCGAGTCGCGCGAGGCATACCTGGACCTGGTCACCGGCCCGATGCTTCGGGCGTGCGCTCCGCACGCCCGGTGGATCGATGTCTTCTGTGAGCCGAACTCACCGCATGCCTTCACCGGGGACGAGTCGCGGCGTGTCCTCGAGGCAGGCCGGGACGCCGGCCTCGAACTGAGGGTGCACGGCAACCAGCTCGGCCCGGGGCCGGGGGTGCAGCTCGCGGTGGACCTCGGTGCCGCGTCGGTCGATCACTGCACCTACCTCAGCGATGCCGACGTCGATGCCCTGGTGGGTGCATCGGACAGGACTGTCGCGACCCTGCTGCCGGGGGTGGAGTTCTCGACCCGGTCGCCCTACCCGGACGCGCGCCGGCTCATCGATGCGGGCGTCAGTGTCGCTCTCGCGAGCGACTGCAATCCTGGGACCTGCTTCACCTCGAGCATGTCGTTCATGATCGCGCTGGCCGTGCGGGAGATGGGCATGACGGTCGCCGAGGCCCTCAGCGCGGCAACGGCCGGCTCAGCGAAGTCTTTGCGTCGCAACGACATCGGCACGCTCGTGCCGGGGATGCGTGCCGACGTCACGGTCATCGACGCACCGAGCCATGACCACCTGGCCTATCGGCCGGGGATGGCGCTCACCCGGGTGCTCGATCTGGGCATCGGACGGCACTCATCGGAGTGAGGTGCTCAGTCCTCGTCCTTGGGCTTGGTCGTCAGCTCAGGGGGGAGATGACCGGAGGCCTTGCGGTAGTACGTCGCCGCCTGGCGGGTGGCCAGCACGCGGGCAGCGCCCACGGCCAGGCCCATGAGCGCGGCGAAGGCCAGTGCCTGCCCGATCGGAACGTCGGGGTTGTTCGGGTCGATCTTGTCGTCCCGGCCGGAGCGCTTCCAGGCCTCGGTGACGATCTTGTTGGCGACGATTCCGGCGAGCACGGCAGAACCGGTGCCGATCACCTTCCACGCGAGCGGTCCCATGGGGGGCTCCTTCCTCTGACGGATGTCTCTGCTCCAACTCTTGCACACGCGCAGGCTCTCCGACGGCGCGGTGGCGGGACTGGGGCCGTGGCCGGCCTCGCTCGGCCCGACTGGCCCCCGCCGATGAACAGGGCCGATACTGAGACACCGTGAGCACCTGGTCTCGGTCCGACGCGAGCGGCAACGAGCCGTCCGCCGCTGGGTCGACGGGCCCTGGATCGACAGGGGCTCAGACGATCGAGGCCAGCGCCTCGTCGGAGCGGCCGCGGATCCCGCGTGAGATCTGGGTGCTCATCGGAGCCGCCTTCATCATCGCCGTCGGCTTCGGTCTCATCACGCCGGTGCTGCCGCAGTTCGCCCGCAGCTTCGACGTGGGCGTGACCGCTGCATCGATCGTCGTCAGCGCCTTCGCGTTCTTCAGGCTCATCTTCGCCCCCGTCGGCGGTCGGCTGGTGAGCGCGCTGGGTGAGCGGCCGGTCTATCTCGTCGGACTCGTCATCGTCGCGCTGTCCACCGGCGCCACGGCCTTCGCGCAGTCCTACGGCCAGCTACTCCTCTTCCGCTCGCTCGGCGGCATCGGATCGACGATGTTCACCGTCTCCTCGGCAGCCCTCATCATCCGGCTGGCCCCACCCTCCATCCGCGGCCGGGTGTCGTCGGTCTTCGCCAGCTCCTTCCTCCTCGGTGGGGTCGTCGGTCCGCTCGTCGGTGGAGTCCTCGGCGGCTTCGGGCTGCGGGTGCCGTTCATCGTCTACGCGGTCGCCCTCCTCATCGCCGCCGGGGTCGTGGCAACGTTCCTCTCCGGGGCCCGTATGCATGAGCTGCGCGCCGGGACAGCCGCGCCTGCGATGACCTTCCGCGAGGCTCTGGGGCACTCGGCGTTCCGCTCCGCGATGGTCTCGGGGTTCGCCAACGGCTGGTCGAACTTCGGGGTGCGGCTGGCCATCATCCCGCTCTTCGTCGCCGCGATCCTGCTCGGCACTCCTCACGAGAGCCGGACGGCCCAGCTCGCCGGCTTCGCGATCGCGACGTTCGCCGCCGGCAACGCACTGGCCCTCACCTTCTCCGGACGGCTCGCGGACTCGATCGGCCGCAGGACCCCGGTCATGACCGGGCTCGTCGTCTCGGGCGTGGCGACCCTCGTCCTGGGATTCGTCACGAACATCTGGCTCATCCTCGGGCTCTGCCTCATCGCCGGGATGGGGGCCGGAATTCTCAACCCCGCACAGCAGGCCACGGTCGCCGACGTCGTCGGGAACGAGCGCTCCGGTGGCAGCGTGCTCGCCGGCTTCCAGATGTCGATGGACACCGGCACGATCCTCGGCCCGGTGCTCGTCGGCGTCCTCATCGACTCCCTCGGCTACCGCGAGGGTTTCCTCACCACCGGCATGGTCCTGCTCCTTGCCGCGCTCGCATGGATCCCCGCACGCGAGACTCTGCCCGGGCGGGCGCAGGACGGTGGCCGGACGGCAGCCCCCGACGATCCGGCCCTATCCCGCGACGAGGCGTAGCACTCGAACTAGGGTGGTGTCATGGACGTGCCCGCAGACATCCTCGAGCTTGCTCGTGGTGCGCGCCGGGTCACCGTCCTGACCGGGGCAGGTGCCAGTGCCGAGAGCGGGATCCCGACGTTCCGCGACGCCCAGACCGGGCTGTGGACCAACCTTCGTCCTGAGGACCTCGCGACACCGGAGGCCTGGTACCGCGACCCGCCTCGGGTCTGGGCCTGGTACGCCTGGCGCACCCGGATCGCCGCGACCTGTGTCCCCCATGCCGGCCACCGCGCGATCGCCGAGTGGGGCCGCCGCGACGGGGTGACCATGAAGGTCGTCACCCAGAACGTCGACGACCTGCATGAGCGCGGTGGCAGCGAGGACGTGGCACATGTCCACGGCAGCCTGTTCCGGCACAAGTGCGACGTGTGCAATGCCCAGTACCGGGGTGTGCTGGACCTCCCCGTGGAGCAGGTGGAGCGACTCGAGCCGCCGGACTGCGAGCAGTGCGGGATGGGACGCATCCGCCCCGACATCGTGTGGTTCGGTGAGGCCCTCGACGAGCGCGTGTTCGGCGCAGCCATCGAGGCGGTCGAGGGCGCCGACCTGCTGGTCGTCGTCGGCACCTCAGGGATCGTCTATCCAGCGGCCGGGCTGCCGGGCGTGGCACGGGCCCAGGGCATCCCCGTCATCGAGATCAACCCGCACGGCAGCGATCTCTTCGACCAGCTCGACCACGCCTGGGAGGTCGCAGCGGGGAAGGGCCTACCGGCCATCGTTGCCGCGCTCGACGACTGACCGGAGACGTCGACGGGAAGAGCGGTCAAGCCGCCGGACCGCGGATGGTCAGGGTCTGTTCGGTCCGGCCGACCGGTCCGTCCTGATCGTGGAGCACCGCAGAGGTGACGCCGACTCCGTCCGCCCCGAAGGTGACGTCGGTGGCCAGGCCGACCCACCCATACCGCGGACGACGGTGCAGGTGGACCGTGAGGTCGACGTTCGGGAACATCCAGGTCTGCGGGTCCTCCCGGACGCTCATCCCGTTCGCCGTGTCGGCGTGCAGGAGGAACCGGGCGGTGTCCGTCGAGGGCTCGGAGTCGACGAGCGCATACTCGGTGCGCTGCCAGACGGCACCGCGGCCAGGCTCACCCGGCTCAGCCCGCCGGATGTCGAGCGCCGCGATGAAGCCGCCGGGCCAGAGCGCGCTGCGCTCACGCCAGCGCGGCACCGCGTCGGGGTCCTCATGCCCGGCCATCGGACCCGGTCCGCCGCCGGCGACGACGCTGGTGTCGGAGGTCTGCAGCCGCCAGGCCCTCGCGCGGATGGCGGGGCGGTCGCTGCCCGCGGTGAAGAGCGTCGCCTCGAGCAGCTCGATGGTCCGGCCCGGACGGATGGTCTCGATCTCGACCCGGGTCTGCCCGAGCCCGATGATGCCGAGGATGTCGTAGGAGATCCGCGTCATCATCATGTCGTCGCGCAGCTCGTGCCGTTCCAGACAGTGCGCGATGAGCGCCGACGGGGCACCCATGTGCTGCTCGTCCTCGCGCCACGCACCCTGGCTGTGGATGGTGGCCTCGTAGCGTCCGTCGCCGAGCGCGCGGTAGAAGGACTCGGTCATGACACGGTCCTGGCCGCGGGCGGCTCGGTCGGCCCGCCCACGACGTCGGGCAGGCTCAGCCCGGGCCCCTGCTCATAGGACCGCGGGTCCTCGATCGGCTCCAGGTGGGTGATGACCTCGATGCGGCCGAACTCGGTGCGGATCGCCTCCTCGACGTCCTCGAGCAGGTCGTGGCCGCGTTCGACGGTCCAGGCTCCCGGGACGAGCACGTGCATGGATACGTGCTTCTCGGCGCCGGCCTCGCGGGTCCGGATGTCATGGAAGGTGATGTCCTCGGCCGCGTAGCCGCGCAACAGCGTCGTGAGGCGCTCGTTGTCCTCGGTGCTCATCGTGTGGTCCATGAGGCCGTCGACACTGCGCCGGATCAGACCCCAGCCGGTGTAGATGATGTTGCACGCCACGAGGAACGCGACGATGGGGTCGAGCCGCAACCAGCCGGTCACGGCAACGAGTGCCACGCCGAGGACGACACCGACAGAGGTGACCAGGTCGGTCATGAGGTGCTTGCCGTCGGCCTCGAGAGTGATCGAGTTGTAGCTCCGGCCGGCGCGGATGAGGATGAGGGCGACCGCGCCGTTGATGAGGGCGGCGATGATCGTGATCGCCAGACCGAGGCCGACCTGCTCGATCTCGGCCGGCTGGAGGAGGCGCCGAACGGCCGCGACGATGATCACGAGCGCGGCGACGAAGATCATGATCCCCTCGACGGCCGCCGAGAAGTACTCCGCCTTGCTGTGTCCGAAATGGTGCTTGGCATCCGCCGGCCGGGCCGCGATGTGGAGCGCGATCAGTGCGACGAAGGCGGCCACGAGGTTGACGACGGACTCTGCGGCGTCACTGAGCAGGCCGACCGAGCCGGTGAGGAAGTACGCCGCCATCTTGAGCGCGATCGTCACGACCGCTGTCGCGATGGCGAGCCAGGCGAACTTCGTGAGGTTCTGCCCAGCACCGCGCAGCGGCGCAGGTGCGGGCGGCTGTGTTGGACGTCCCACGTCGCCGATTCTGGCACGGGCCAGCGGGACGGCGATGAGGAAGGGGTATGCGGCCATCTCCTCCTCACCCCCTCCGGCCTAGTCTGTGGTCATGGCTGTCACGCTCGTCGTCGTCCGGCACGCGAAGTCTGACTGGAGCACGCCGATCACCGACCGGGACCGCCCGCTGGCGAAGCGGGGCAGGAAGCAGGCACCCAGCTCGGGTCGGTGGGTGGCACAGAACGTCGGAGAGCTGGATCTGGCGGTCGTCTCCGTCGCCGCCCGGGCCCAGCAGACGTGGGAGCGTGTCTCCCGCGAGCTGGGGTATGCGGTGCCGACCCGGGTGAGCGAGCCGGCCTACACCTTCGACGGGCGAAAGCTGCTCGCCATCGTCGCCGAGCTGCCCTCTGACGCGACCACCGTGGCGCTGGTCGGCCACAACCCTGCCGTCGAGGAGCTCATCGAGATGCTCACCGGGGAGTGGGTGCCGATGCCGACGTCCGCACTCGCGGTGGTCGAGCTGGCTGACTGGGCGGTCGCCGGTGCGGAGAAGGGACGGCTCGTCGCCGCGGGTCGTCCCGCTGACGACCGCTGGTATGCGGGGGCTGTGGGCAAGCGCGTCTGACCCCTGGTCACGGCTCGCGAGGGCGGATCAGGTCGCGGCGATCGTCCCGGTCGCGAGCAGGGCAGCGAGCCCGGCCGCGAGGAGGAGGCGGTAGACGACGAAGATCGTGAAGTTGTGCGTCGAGACATACCGGAGCAGCCAGGCGATGACGGCATAGCCGATGACGAAGGCGATGACCGTCGCGAGGATCGTCGGCCCCCACGCGACGCTTGTTTCTCCGCCGATGTCCTTGAGCTTGTAGAGCCCGGACGCCATGACCGCGGGGATCGCGAGGAGGAAGGCATAGCGGGCCGCGGCCTCCCGCC
>JAAYSB010000056.1 GCA_012518475.1 Intrasporangiaceae bacterium
CTCGGCATAGAAGGGGGTCCGGTCGAGGACGACCTCGATCTCGTCGCCGGCACGCGCACCCGACACCGACTCACCGCCGACGATGAGCCCGGCGATGTGGCTCTCACTGTTCACCTCGTCATAGCCGGTGAACTCGACCGTGCGACCCAGGGAATCCGCGACCTCGCGGTACGCCCCGGTGCCACCGTGGCCGACCTTCTTGGCCTTCGCGTCCGCCTTGGCGCGGTCGCGCTGCTCCTGCATGAGCCGGGTGAAGCCCTCACGGTCCACCGAGAGGCCCTGCTCCTGCGCCATCTCGAGAGTGAGGTCGATCGGGAAGCCATAGGTGTCGTGCAGCTGGAAGGCCTTGTCCCCGGAGAGGGTGCCCGATCCGGACGCCTTGGTCTGCGCGACTGCGGTGTCGAGGATCGTCGTGCCGGACTGGAGGGTCCGCCGGAACGCGTCCTCCTCGGCATAGGCGATGGTGCTGATCCGCTCCCAGTCGGCCTGCAGCTCGGGATAGCTCTTGCTCATCCGCTCCAGCGAGATGGGCAGCAGCTCGGGCAGGCACGGGTCCTGGTACCCGAGGAGCCGCATCGCCCGCACCGAGCGGCGCAGCATCCGGCGCAGGACATAGCCGCGGCCCTCGTTGCCCGGTGTGACGCCGTCACCGATGAGCATCAGTGAGGAGCGCACGTGGTCGGCGACGACCCGCAGCCGGACGTCGTCAGGGTGGGACTCGGAGGCGGCCTGGCCGGACTCGCTGCCGTAGTTCTTGCCGGTCATCTCCGCGGCGCGTGCGAGGACCGGGTAGACCTCGTCGATCTCATACATGTTGTCGACGCCCTGGAGCAGGCTGGCCATCCGCTCGAGGCCGAGACCGGTGTCGATGTTCTTCTTCGGCAGGTCACCGGCGATGTCGAAGTCGAGCTTGGAGCGGACATCGGAGAGCTCGTGCTGCATGAACACGAGGTTCCAGAACTCGAGGAACCGGTCCTCGTCGACGGCAGGTCCGCCGTCGGGGCCGTACTCGGGGCCGCGGTCGTAGTAGATCTCGCTGCACGGACCCCCCGGACCGGGCACACCCATACTCCAGTAGTTGTCCTCCTTGCCGCGCCGCACGAGGCGCTCGCGCGGGATGTCGGTCAGCTCGACCCACAGCTCGATCGCCTCGTCGTCGTCCTCGTAGACCGTCGCCCACAGCCGGTCGCCGTCGAGGCCGAAGCCCCCCTCCTCCTGGCTCGTCGTGACGAGGTCCCACGCGAGCTGGATCGCACCGGCCTTGAAGTAGTCGCCGAAGCTGAAGTTGCCGTTCATCTGGAAGAACGTGCCGTGCCGGGAGGTCTTGCCGACCTCCTCGATGTCCTGGGTGCGCACGCACTTCTGCACGCTCGTCGCCCGGTTCCACGGCGGGGTCTCCTGGCCGAGGAAGTACGGCTTGAACGGCACCATCCCGGCGTTGACGAACAGCAGGTTCGGGTCGTCGAGAATGAGGGAGGCCGAGGGGACCACAGCGTGACCGTTCTTCTCGAAGAAGCTCAGCCAGCGGCGGCGGATCTCAGCGGTCTCCATGGATCGATCACGTTCCCTTTATCGGTCGTTCGTCGGCGGATGGGGTATGCGGTTCGCACCCGGGCAGGACCCGGCACGGAACCAGCCGCAAGAGTATCGCGGTGACGCGGTCCCCGCGGAACCGCTTTCCCTTCCCACCCCCGTGCCACAACCTGGCAATTACCAGGTTGTGGCACGGTCGACCCTCCCTGAGGGCTGGGAGGGCTCAGCTCGCCGGGGTGGTCGCCCCGTCGAGGAGACGGACCCGGACGCGGTCGGTGTCGACTGTGCTCGGCGAGGAGACCCGGACCTGCTGTCCGTCGGGCAGCTCGACCGTGATCGCGACGTCGTCGACGGTGAGGACCTGGTCGACCACAGGCACCTCCACTCCTCCAGAGTCGAGCTGGAGGGAGGCCGGGCCGATGCCGAGCTCCTCCCCCGCCGCCAGCTCGCCCTCCCACCCCAGCGCGCGGGCCTCGTCCTGAGGCACGAAGGCCGTGAATCCGAGGAACCGCGCGACATCTCGGCTCGCCGGACGGGACCGCAGCACCTCGGGCTCGTCGATCTGGAGAAGGTGCCCGGCGTCGAGGAGCGCGACCCGGTCGGCGACCGTGTACGCCTCCTGGTGGTCGTGGGTGACATAGGCCGCCGTGGTCCCGGTCTCCCGGAGAATCCGGGCGAGGTCCTCGGCAAGGCGACGACGCAGCGCGGTGTCGAGTGCGGAGAGGGGTTCGTCGAGCAGCAGCATCCGCGGTCCCGGCGCGAGCGATCGGGCCAGGGCGATCCGCTGCGCCTGGCCGCCGGAGAGCTCGGTGACCCTCCGGTCGCCGTAGTCGGGCAGCCCGACCAGCTCGAGCATCTCGGTGACCCGTTCCTGCCGGGCCGCGCGGGCCATACCCGTCAGTCCGTAGCCGATGTTCCGAGCGACCGTCATCGTCGTGAACAGCTGGCCGTCCTGGAACACCATGCCGAAGCCACGTCGGTGCACAGGCACCGGCGCGAGGTCCTGGCCGTCCCAGAGGATCCGGCCGGCCGCGAGCGGCTCGAGACCGGCGATGGCCCGCAGCAGGGTGGACTTGCCGCAACCGGAGGGGCCGAGCAGCGCCACCACCTCACCCGCCCGGACGGTCATCGTGATGTCCTCGATGCCGATGACCGGGCCGTAGGTCACGGTGGCGTCCTCGATGCCCAGCCCGCCCGTCGTGGTCGCTGTCACCACGAGGCCACCTCCTTCGGTCGCATCCGCTCGGCCAGGGCCATCGTGACACCCGCGAGCACGGCGAGCAGCACCGACGCGGCGAGCGCAGTCCCGTAGCTCTCTGCCCCGGGTCTGCCGAAGAGCCGGAAGATGAGGACTGGAAGGGTCGGGTTGTCGGGTCGGGCGAGGAAGGACGTCGCCCCGAACTCGCCGAGGCTCGTCGCGAAGGCGAACCCGGTCGCCAGGCCGAGGGCCCGTCGCAGGTGGGGCAGCTCTACTCGGCGGAACACGGTGAACGGTGCCGAGCCGAGGGTGGCTGCAGCTTCGAGCTGGCGTGGGTCGATGGCACGCAGGGTCGGCAGGAGGGTGCGCACGACGAGCGGGAGAGCGACCACGGCCTGGGCGATCGGGATGAGGATGATGCTCGAGCGCAGGTCGAGCGGAGGGCGGTTCAGGGTGATGAGATAGCCGAATCCGACTGTGACAGAAGAGACTCCGAGAGGCAGCAGGAAGAGGCTCTCCAGCGCCCCGAGGGCAGTGCGCCCGGCTGCGCGGCGCGGGCGACGTGAGGCGACCAGTGCCACGAGGACACCGAGGGTCAGTGCGATCGCCGTTGCCACCACTGCCGTGAGCAGCGAGGTGCGCAGGGCCTGCCACACGCTCGTGCCGAACACCTCGTGAGAGGCGAGGGACACGAAGTTGTCGACAGTGAGACGTCCGCGCAGGTGGAGTGCACGCCAGAGCAGGTTCGCCAGGGGCAGCCCGATGAGGACGATGGCGACCAGCCCGGTGAGGACGATGGCCGGCCAGTCCCGGCGGAGAACGATCGGGCTGGCGTCGGCGACGTCCGGCTGGAGCCGCAGCGCGCGCGTCATCCGGGTCTGCGCGCGGCCGCTCAGCCACAGCGCGATCGTGACGATGACGAGCTGGGTGATCGAGAGCGCCGCCGCGGAGGGCAGGTCGAGCAGCTGGGTGGTGAGGAACCAGATCTCTGTCTCGATCGTGCTGTACTCGGTCCGTCCGAGGACCATGACGATCCCATAGCTCGATGCGGTGAAGAGGAAGACGAGCGAGGCCGCGGACAGCAGGGCAGGGGCCAGGGTCGGGAGGGTCACGGTCCGCAGCACCCGCAGCGGTGCCGCGCCGAGCGTTGCCGCCGCCTGGGCGGTCCGAGGGTCGAGCCGGGCCCAGAACGTGCCGACTGTGCGGACGACGATCGAGACATTGAAGAACACCATCGCCGCGACGATCGCGACCGGCGTCCCACCGAGTCCGAGGAACCCGAGCAGCCCATCGGGTCGGAGCAACGACCCGAACGCCACACCCACGACGACCGTCGGCAGGACGAACGGGATGGTCACCACCGCCCGAAGGACGTCCCGACCGGGGAACCTCGTCCGGTAGAGGAGGTATGCCCCGGGCAGGCCGAGCAGGAGACACAGGACTGTGGCGGTCGTCGCCGACCACAGGGTGAACCAGATGGCGCGCCAGGTGCGGCGGGACTCGAAGACCTGCGCGAACCCGTCGAGGGTCCAGGCCGTCCCGTCGTGGAAGCCACGCGAGACGAGGGTCGCCGTGGGCCAGGCGAAGAACAGCACGAGGAACGCCGCGGGGATCAGCGCAGCGAGCGCCCACCCGGCGCGTCGGCCGAGTCGGGTCAACTGACCGCCGCCGTCCACTGCCGGAGCCACGCGTCACGGCTCGCGCCGATCTCCTCCTGCGAAACCTCGATCGGGTTGTCCGCGAGCGGGGCGAACTGCTCCCACTCCTGGGGCAGCGGGGTGTCGGCCACCGCCGGGTACATGAACATGGCCTCCGGGATCGCCGCCTGGACGTCGGGGCTGAGGAGGAAGTCGATGAACTTCCGTGCGCCGACCTCGTTCTGCGCCCCGGCGACGACTCCTGCGTACTCGACCTGTCGGAAGCAGGTCTCGAGGAGCGCCTGGGTCGTGGACTCCCCACTGTCGTCGACGGTGAA
>JAAYSB010000057.1 GCA_012518475.1 Intrasporangiaceae bacterium
CGGGTGGTTCTCGACATCGGACTGCACTGCGGCTTCGAGGCGCCCGCCGAGCTCGGCGGCGGGGAGTGGACCTACGACAAGGCGTGGGCGTTCCTCACCGAGCACGCGAACATGGATGAGTCGTTCCTGCGCTTCGAGCTGGACCGCTATCTCGGGTGGCCGGGCCAGGCCCCGTCCTACAAGGTCGGCGAGCGGCTGTGGATGGACCTGCGTCGACAGCTCGAGGAGCGCGACGGCGACGACTTCGACCTCAAGGCCTTCCACCGCAGGGCCCTCGACATCGGCTCGGTCGGACTCGACGTCCTGCGCGAGGCCATACTGCGCTGAGGACCGGACGCCGGTCCGCCGACAGCCGCACTAGACTCCCCCTAGCCTCCCGCCACGTCACGATGTGAGGCCCCTCATGAGGAGAGTGATGAACGGCGAGCAGCGTCGCCTCGGGCCGATCGGCACGGTCGTTCGTCTGCGCTCAGCCTGGCGACGGCTGGCGCCCTTCTTCCGAGGCACGGCCTCGGGGCTGACCCTGCTCATCGTCCTCTCCGTCCTCACCGGCCTCGTCGAAGCGAGCCTCCTGGCCCTGATCGCGACGATGGCAGTCTCACTGGCCGAGGGGGGAGGCAGCCTCGCCCTCGACATCGGGCCGCTCGGTCTGGAACTGGAGCGCTCCACGGCGTTCATCGTCGCTCTCGGCCTCGCCCTGTTCCGGACGGCCCTGCAGCTCGCGCTCGCTCGCGTGCCGGCACAGATGAGTGCCCGAATGCTCTCCGAGCTGCGCGTACAGCTGTTCGAGAGCTTCACCGCCAGTGCCTGGCCGGTCAAGGCCAGGGAGCGCGACGGGGCGTTTCAGACGCTGATGACGCAGAACTCCACGAACACAGCGGGGGCGGTGATCCACCTCGGCCTCGGCCTCACAGCACTGATCATGTTCGTCGTCATGACCATCGCGGCCTTCATGCAGAGCGCCGCCGCTGCAGCGGTCTTCATGGTCACAGCAGTTGTCCTGTTCTTCACCCTTCGGCCGTTGTCCCGGCGGCTGCGCCGGAATGCCAAGCAGCTCAGCGAGCAGGGCATGTCCTTCACAAACACCGTCCAGGAGGTGGTCCAGGTCGCCGAGGAGACCGAGGTCTTCGGCGCCACCGAGAGCTATCGCGCGGCGTTCCGGGAGCAGGCCGAGGCAGTGCGCCGACCCCATGCCCGGACCCGCTTCCTCGCGGTCGCTGTGCCGGCGCTCTACCAGAGCGTCGCGCTCATCCTCCTCGTCGTCTCGCTCATCGCCATGGCGGTGAGCGGAGCGTCCCAGCTCGCCGCAATGGCTGCCGTCATCCTCATGCTCATCCGGGCGCTGACCTATGCCCAGCAGCTGCAGACCTCGCTCGCGAGCATCGACGAGCGGATTCCCTACATGAACCAGCTGGTCGACGCCCTGGAGCGGTATCGGTCGTCGCCCCAGCAGAGTGGCACCGAGGACATCGGCCGGATCGACCATCTCGCCCTGTCACAGCTGAGCTTCGCCTACACCCCGGGGCGCGAGGTGCTGCACGACGTGAGCTTCGAGGTCTCCCGCGGCCAGGCGGTCGGCATCGTGGGGCCCTCGGGGGCCGGCAAGTCCTCCATCGTCCAGATCCTGCTGCGGCTGCGGGAGCCGGGCGGCGGTGCCCTCCTCGCCAACGGGGTGGACGCCCGCACGATCACGCGCAGGGACTGGCAGCGCAAGGTGGCCTATGTGCCGCAGACATCACAGGTCATCTGGGGCACCGTTCGGGAGAATATCCGCTTCAACCGGGAGTGGATCAGCGACGAGGCCGTCGAGGCAGCCGCCAGACGGGCCCACATCCATGACGACATCGACTCCTGGCCGCAGGGCTATGACACGGTGATCGGGCAGCGGGCCAGTGCTGTCTCCGGTGGGCAGCGGCAACGCATCTGCCTGGCGCGGGCGCTGGCCGGTGAGCCCGAGGTGCTCATCCTCGACGAGCCGACCAGCGCGCTTGACGTCC